>JANOYE010000174.1:0-8464 GCA_031428695.1 Rhodoferax sp.
GGACTGGTCTTGCCCGGATTGCGGCGTGGCCAAGGCGGACTTCGAAGCCGTCGCAATCTGAATCTCCTTCTGAATCAACCCACCCAAGACGCAACAGGAACTCACCCCATGCCTTACCAACCCTTCGACCTCAGCGGCCAGGTGGCCCTCATCACTGGCGGCAACAGCGGCATCGGCCTGGGGTTCGCCAAGGCGGTCGCCGAAGCTGGCGCAAACGTCGCCATCTGGGGCACCAATGCGGCCAAAAACGCGGCGGCCAAGGCGGCGCTTGAAACCACCGGGCGGCGCATCGAGACGTTTATTTGTGATGTCGGCGACGAAGCAGCCGTAGACGAAACCTTCGCCGCCACCGTCGCTGCGATGGGCCAGGTAGACGCCTGTTTCGCCAATGCCGGTGTGAGCGGTCGCGGCGGCAAGGCCTTTATTGAGATGAGCACCGAAGAATGGCGCCGGGTGATGCGCGTCAACCTCGATGGCGCGTTTTTCACCTTCCGCGCGGCAGCGAAACACATGGTCGAGCGCGCCAAGTCGGACGCCACATGGCAGGGCGGCTCGCTGATCGGCACGGCCTCCCTGGCCGCACTGCATGGCGCGGCCCGTTCCGAGCATTACGGCGCCACCAAAGGCGGCATGGTCTCGATGGTGCGCGGCTTGGCGGTGGAGCTGGCGCGCCACGGCATCCGCGCCAACACCGTCTTGCCCGGCTGGATCGAGACCGACATGACGGCCAACGCCACCCGCAACCCCAAGTTCCAAGAGAACGTGTTGCCGCGCATCCCCGTGCGGCGCTGGGGCAAGCCGGGCGATTTCGGCGGCATCGCCGTGTATTTGATGAGTGCCGCTTCAAGCTATCACACGGGCGACTCCTTTTTAATTGATGGCGGGTATTCGCTGTATTGAACTTTTGCACACGGTGCTATAAAAGCTGGGCCTGCGCCGCAAAAGGTGCAGGCCTTTTTAATTTTTATCAGCAGGCCGTTGATCGACCGCACCCACCAGGAGCTTTGTCATGCACCTTCGCCCCAATCCCTCCAACCCCATGGTTCGCCTGTTCGCTGGCACCCGGCGCGGCACTGGTTTGCGCCGATGGGGCACAAGCGCGAGGTGGGCCGCAGCGGCCCTGGTGTCGGTTGCGCCAGCCTTGGCGCTGGCCGCCGGGGTGAGCGTCAAATACGATTTTTCAACCCCCAACGGCAGCCCGTTCCCAAGCGACCGCTTCACGCGGGCCGACTGGAGCAACCTCACGCACAAACGCGTCAACCTGCCCAAGCCCGATTGCGCCGTGCGGGTGTCAGACTGCGCCGACATTGACGTCATCAACACGCTGGACGGCTTCAACACGCAGCCGCGCATCTCGATCCCGTTCAATGGCGACATCAACCCGGCCACGGTGACCAGCGATACGGTTTACCTGATCAACCTCGGCGACACCCAGAATGGCCGTGGTTTCGGCCAACGCGTCGGCATCAACCAGATCGCCTGGGACGCGGCCAGCAAAACCCTGGTGTTTGAGTCGGATGAATTGCTCAACCAGCACACCCGTTACCTGATGGTGGTGACCAATGGCGTGAAAGACGGGGCGGGCGACCCGCTTGAAGCCACCCACCACGCGCGTTTTCGCAACGCGCCCAGCCGCGACGAAGAGCGCGACCACGACCTCATGGGTTACCGCCGCTCCATGCAAGACGCTGAAAACTCACACCGCCCGGCGCGCCACCGCATCGTGGCCACCACGGTGTTCACCACGCAAAGCATCAGCGCAGATTTGACCAAGATCAACCGCCAAATCGGCCGCAGCACGCCCGCGCCGGTGGATTTCATGATTGGCAATGGCGGCACCACGCGTGCGGTGTTTCCGGTGGCCACGCTGGCAGGCATTCAGTTGCATCGGCAAACGGGCGCAGCCCCCGCGTTCACAGACTCGTTCGTGCCCACCCCCGCGCTGCAAGTGATTGCGGGCTCGGTCGGCCGTGTGGCCTTTGGCAAGTACCGCTCACCCAGCTACCTGAACGCGGCGGTGCACATACCGGCTACCGGCACTTTGTCCGGCCACCCGGCTGTGCAATCGACCAACGAGCTGGTGTTTGAGCTCTTTCTGCCCAGTGGCCCCAAACCAGCGGGTGGCTGGCCGGTAGCGATTTTTGGCCACGGCTTCACTGACAGCATGTACGGCGCGCCCTGGACGGTCGCCTCGGTGTTTGCTTCGCAGGGCATCGCCACCATGGCCATCAACGTGGTCGGCCACGGCGGCGGGGCGCAGGGCACGCTGAATGTGTTCCCCACGGGCGCCTTGCCGGTGGTGGTGCCCGCAGGCGGGCGCGGCTTTGACCAGAATGGCGACGGCGTAATTGGCTCCACCGAAGGGGTCGGCGCTGTGGGTGCCAACGCCATCATCAGCAGCCGAGACGGCTTGCGCCAAACGGTGGTGGACATCATGCAGCTGGTGCGCCAGATCGAAGTGGGCGTGGATGTCGAAGGCGACGGCAGTGTCGATCTCGACAGAAACCGCATTTATTACTCGGGGCAATCCTTTGGTGGCATTTACGGCACGATTTTGCTCGGTGTGGAAGGCGCGATCAAAGCCGGTGTGCCCAATGTGCCTGGCGGCTCCATCACCGAAGTGGCGCGCCTGGGCGCATTCCGGGTATTGACGGCGATTGCCTTGGCCACCCGCCAGCCGCAATTGCTGAACCTCGCGCCCTTGCCAGCGCCTGTGCCGTTCCCGTTCAATTTGGTGTTCAACGAAAACATGCCGCTGCGCGACGAAGCGCCGCGCACCTCCGTGGTGCCCGGTGCCTCGGCAATCCAGCAAGTGCTTGAGCGCAATGAGTGGGTGCAACAAACCGGCAACCCGGTGTCCTACGCGCCGTACATCCGCAAAGCACCGCTGCGTGGCAATGCGGCCAAACCGGTGATCATCCAATTCGCCAAGGGCGACCAAACCGTGCCCAACCCGACCTCCTCGGCCATCGTGCGAGCGGGCGACCTGGAAGACCGAGCCACCTATTTCCGCAATGACCTGGCGATCACGGCAACGGGCGGGGCAGCGTCCATCGTGCCGAAGAACCCGCACACCTTCCTCACCAATATCGGCAACGCCACGACCGGGCAGTTCGCCGTCGGCGCGCAGACGCAGATCGCGATTTTCTTCGCCACCAATGGCGCGACGGTGATTGACCCGGACGGCCCTGGCGGCATTTTTGAGGTGCCAATTTCCTTGCCGCTGCCTGAGACGCTGAACTTCATTCCATGAGGGTTCGCTGGGAGACTTGATGCCGCCATCGCCCTCCCACAGCGCCTGGCTGCGTGACTGCTGGTACGTGATCGCCTGGGACCACGAGGTCCCGGCGGCAGATTCACCCGAGCTGTTCCACCGCACCGCGTTGGGCGAGCCCATTCTGGTTGTCCGGCTGGCAGATGGCGCCATCAAGGCCATGGAAGACCGCTGTTGCCACCGCTCGGCACCGCTCTCCAAAGGCCGCCGCGAAGGCGACTGCGTGCGCTGCGGCTACCACGGGTTGAAGTTCAACCCAGAGGGCGTCTGCATTGAAGCGCCCGGCATCACCATCGTGCCCGAAAAGGCCCGCGTTAAAACCTATCCCGTCGCGGTGAAGAACAAATGGGTCTTCGTCTGGATGGGCGATGCGGCCTTGGCCGATGAGCGCCTGTTGCCCGACAACTTCAGCAACGACCACCCGGACTGGCAGAACCAACCCGGCTACATGTTTTACGACACGCCGTATTTGTTGATCTGCGACAACCTGCTGGATTTCTCCCACCTGAGTTACGTGCATGCGTCCACTTTGGGCGGCAGCCCGATGATCGCCCAGGCTGTGCCTGTCATCGAAAGAGCGCTTGACGCGCACGGCCTGCAAAACGGCATCAAAGTCACCCGACATGTGCCCAACGTGCCGGCGCCGCCTTTCTACCAGCGCTTTCGCAAGTTTGAAGAGCCACTGGACCGCTGGTTCATCTATGACTTTTTGCTGCCCGGCACGCTGCTGATGCAGTCGGGCGGGCGGCCCGTGAGCGACGCGCCCGGCGACCTGCGCCGCGCCGTGCAGCTGCACAGTTGCCAAACGTTGACACCCGAGACCACCACGTCAACCCATTATTTCTTCCAGCAATCGCATTTCCGAAGCGGTTTGGACGAGGCCAGCGCCGCTGCCGTGACCGAGTCGATCTTCGACAGCCTGATCGGCGCGTTCAACGAAGACCGCGACATGATCCGCGCCCAGCACCAAACCATCCAGCTCGACCCAGCTGCGCCCATGCTGCCCTTGGCGATGGACAGCGCCTTGACGCAGTTCCGCCGCCTGCTTGAGGCGCGTCTGCAAGCTGAACAAACGCGGGTACGCTGCTGAGCGCACCGACCATACCCATTTTGGGGTTGTTTTTGTTTCGCTTTGGTCTTTTTTGAAAATGTTCAAGAATTATTGGCCACCAAGTCACGTATTTATTGAATTTGTTGCTATATAAAACATACATTTCGGATGCTTTTCGAGGCAGGCAATTTGAAACCCTCGTATGCCTAGGGGTTTCCCCCTAATCAAGATTACAATCCCGCAGCTTTTTTAAACCACGAAACTGACAAGCCCGCCGCGCACTTTTGCGGCGGCAGATCAGCACGAGACAAACCATGCCACAAGAAGCCATCAATTCCGCCCAGAAACAGGCCGAACTGCGCCGCGCTGCGTTGGAATACCACGAGTTCCCGACGCCCGGCAAAATCTCCATCGCCGCCACCAAACAACTGGTCAACCAGCATGACCTGGCGTTGGCTTATTCGCCCGGCGTTGCCGCGCCGTGTGAAGAGATTGTCAAAGACCCGAACAACGCCTTCAAATACACCGCGCGCGGCAATTTGGTGGCTGTGATCACCAATGGCACAGCCGTGCTGGGCCTGGGAAACATTGGCCCGCTGGCCGCCAAGCCGGTGATGGAAGGCAAGGGCGTTTTGTTCAAGAAATTCGCCGGCATCGACGTGTTTGACCTGGAGATCAACGAGCGCGACGACCTGGACAAACTGGTGGACATCATTGCCTCGCTGGAGCCCACCTTCGGCGGCATCAACCTCGAAGACATCAAAGCGCCGGATTGTTTCTATGTAGAGCGCAAGTTGCGCGAACGCATGAAGATTCCGGTGTTCCACGACGACCAGCACGGCACGGCGATTGTGGTGGGCGCGGCGATCTTGAACGGCCTGAAGGTCACCGGCAAAGACATCAAAAAGATCAAACTCGTCACCTCCGGCGCGGGCGCAGCGGCTTTGGCCTGCCTGGGGCTGTTGGTGAAGATCGGCATTCCGCGCGAGAACATTTTCGTGACTGACCTGGCGGGTGTGGTGTACGAAGGCCGCACCGAGCTGATGGACGAAGACAAGATCGTCTTCGCGCAAAAGACCTCGGCGCGCACGCTGGCCGAAATCATCGAGGGCGCGGACGTGTTCCTGGGCCTCTCGGCAGGCGGCGTGCTCAAGAAAGAAATGGTCGCCAAAATGGCCGCCCGCCCGGTCATCCTGGCACTGGCCAACCCGAATCCAGAGATCAACCCGGAAGACGTGAAGGCGGTGCGCTCAGACGCCATCATCGCCACGGGCCGCACCGATTACCCCAACCAAGTCAACAACGTCTTGTGTTTTCCGTACATCTTCCGGGGCGCGCTGGACGCTGGCGCTTCGACCATCACGGTCGAAATGGAAATCGCCGCTGTCCATGCGATTGCCGAACTGGCGCAGGCCGAACAAAGCGAAGTGGTGGCCGCCGCTTACGCCGGCCAACAGTTGGCCTTTGGGCCGGAGTATTTGATTCCGAAGCCGTTCGATCCGCGCCTGATGATGAAAATCGCCCCAGCCGTGGCCCAAGCGGCGGCAGACAGTGGCGTGGCGCTGCGCCCGATCGCCGACATGCAGGCCTACAAAGAGCGGTTGCAAAGTTTTGTTTACGCCTCGGGCACGACGATGAAGCCGATCTTCAACGCCGCCCGCAAGGCGCTCAAAAAACGCGTGGCCTACAGCGAAGGTGAAGAAGAACGCGTTTTGCGTGCGGCGCAGATCGTCGTGGACGAACTCATCGCCCGCCCCACACTCATTGGCCGCCCAGCCATCATCGCCCAGCGCATCGAGAAGTTCGGCCTGCGCCTGAAGGAAGGGCTGGACTACGATATCGTCAACGTCGAGCAGGATGCGCGTTACCGCGACTTCTGGCAGACCTACCACCGCATGACCGAGCGCCAGGGCGTCACCGAGCAAACCGCCAAAATCGAAATGCGGCGCAGGCTCTCCCTGATAGGCGCCATGCTGCTGCAAAAAGGCGATGTGGACGGCATGATTTGCGGCACCTGGGGCAACACCGCAAACCACCTGCCCTACATTGACCAGGTCATCGGCAAACGCGCCGGGGTGCACACCTACGCGGCCATGAACGCCCTCCTGCTGCCGGATCGGCAACTCTTCATTGTTGACACCCACGTGAATTACGACCCCACAGCCGAGCAGCTGGCCGAGATCACCACGTTGGCGGCGGAAGAAATGATGCGTTTTGGCATTCGCCCCAAAGCCGCCCTGCTGTCACATTCCAATTTTGGCAGCAGCAACCAGCCCAGCGCGCTCAAAATGCGCCACGCGCTGGAACTGCTGCGGCAGAAAACGCCGTGGCTGGAAGTCGATGGCGAAATGCATGGCGATGTGGCGCTGGACGCCGCCGCCCGCGCGGCCATCATGCCCAACAGCACCTTGGCCGGGCCGGCCAATTTGCTGGTGTTGCCCAACATTGATGCGGCCAACATCGCCTACAACCTGCTCAAAACCGCTGCGGGTGGCAATATCGCCATCGGCCCGGTGCTGCTGGGCGCGGCGAAACCCGTGCACATTCTCACAGCGAGCACCACGGTGCGGCGTATTGTGAACATGACCGCCTTGACCGTCGCGGACGCAAACGCCGTTCGGGTTTGATTAAAAAATAAGCGTGCGCTGACTTACATCGCTTCGGGGCAAAAAGTCGTGCCTCTCAAACACAGTTTGAAATGCCTGTTTTTTGAGCAGGGGCTTGCGTTTTCGTGACAGATCGACGACACTCGTGTTCTTGTGAGTAAGGGGTTTACCCGATGCTCTTACGACATGAGGGTGAGACGGTGGATCGAGTTGTTCGCAAAAAGTCAAGCGGTTTTAACGGTGAGTTAGTCTATCGGCTGGTCAATATTGCCTTTTTGCTGGCCGGTTTGGCGTTCACCAATTTGGTGCAGGCTCAGTTTGCGCCGAACCAGGCCAAGGGGCCAGCGGCCGACAGCACTTTGCCGTTGATCGCAAAGTCTGAGCTGCCACCGCAGGGCCGCGACACCTACGAGAAGATTCAGCAAGGCGGGCCGTTTGCCTATGACAAAGACGGCGTGGTATTTGGCAACCGGGAGCGCATTCTGCCCTCGCAAAAACGGGGTTATTACCGTGAATACACGGTGAAAACACCAGGCTCGCGAGACCGCGGCGCGCGGCGCATCGTGTGTGGCGGCAAACCGACCACGCCGGATGCCTGTTATTACACCGCCGACCATTATTCGAGTTTCCGCAAAATTGCGCCGTGACTTTGTTCCACAGTGACCGCTTTGCGCCCTGAAGGTTTTTTGTTTTATTGAATGAACCAGTGAGAGAACCTATGTCGTTGAAAAAAGAAATGAACATGGCCGGTGGCGGCCACGCCGGAGCGCCCACCGTGGCGACCGACGGCCCCCTGCGCGGGGTGCGAACCAACATCGTGCAGTCGATCCGCGCGTTTCGCGTGCAAGACCTGCAAGACGCCGCCCGCTCGATGGGCCAGCACTTTTTGTACGCCAACCTGGCCAACGCGCAGACCAAGCAGGATGTGCTGGACATGATCGGCCAGCAATTCACGCTGCCCGCGCACACCGGCAAGAACTTTGACGCGCTGTACGACAGCATCACCGACCCGGTGCACAAGTCAGGCCCGCAGCCTGGCTTCATTGCCGTGCTGGAGCACATTCCCGCCAACCTGAAATTCGACAAAGAAGCGCGCGAGCAGTTGCTCGACATCTTCCGCGACGCCGCAGATTACTGGGGGGACCGAAAAATACCCTTCAGATGCTTCTATTCTTTTCTGTAGCCCGCTCTGCACACACCAGCCAAGCAGACCGGGCGAAACAGGCTAACGAAGAATCCAAAGACGGCGTTGCAATAAACAGCCCGCACCTTGAAGTCACAGAATCCGGCGAAAAAATGCCAACTGACTTGTTGATTGACATCTCGCCCCTGGCGCTGCGCATGAGCAGCCCGTTCAACGCAGGTTACTGGCTGGCAGCAGCGTAAATAGAGCCCCCACGCTCCGCCGCTGCGCGGGTCGCTGCCCCCCATAGGGGGCTAATTTCCCTTGGGGCGGCCCGGCGGGAAATTGTTGCCCCCACGCTCCGCCGCTGCGCGGGTCGCTGCCCCCCATAGGGGGCTAATTTTTCTCGG
>JANOYE010000175.1:0-11816 GCA_031428695.1 Rhodoferax sp.
GGCATTCAAGGCCAATACAGATGACATGCGAGAGGCCACCAGCCGCGAAGTGATCAAAGACTTGCTCGCCGCTGGTGCGACCGTGACCGCCTACGACCCGCAGGCCATGCCTGAGGCAAAGCATCTTTTCTCGGGTGAACCCCGCTTGCGTTTTGCCGAATCGGCGAGCCTGGCGCTGGAAGGGGCCGACGCTTTGGTCATTGTCACGGAATGGAAGGAGTTTCGAAGCCCGGATTTTGGCGTGATCAAGGCCAAGCTAAGAACCCCGCTGATCGTGGATGGCCGCAACTTGTACGATCCCAATGCGGTGCGCAAAATGGGATTTGAGTACTTGGCCATTGGCCGGTAGTTTTAAAGCACCGCTCGAAGCAACCGCAAATCGAATCGTCCTGACATGGGTTTGTACACGTCATTTGTGTCGTCGGTGGTCTTTCCGCTGCAGGAGCGCCTCAAGGGCCATGACACCGTGGCCATCCGCCGAAAAATGGAAGGCACGCAATGGCTGTCGGGTGAGGCCGTTGCCCGAATTCAACTTCTGCGCTTGAAGGGTCTGTTGGCAGATGTTGCGAGCCACGTGCCCTATTACCGGGATTTGTTTTCTCAACTCGGATTTGACCCGCGTTCTGTCACCAGCATCGCGGATTTACAGCGACTGCCATTTCTAACCAAGTCCGTGATTCGCGCCCAAACGGATGCGCTGAAGCATGAAAATGCGGTGGGGCTTGCCCGCTTCAACACGGGTGGCTCTTCCGGAGAACCGCTGATTTTCTTCATCGGCAAAAAACGCGTGAGCCACGATGTCGCGGCCAAGTGGCGAGCCACCCGCTGGTGGGACGTTGATATTGGCGACCCTGAAATGGTCGTCTGGGGCTCGCCGATTGAACTGGGCAAACAAGACAAAGTGAAGTATTGGCGCGACAAGCTCATGCGCACCCAGTTGTTGCCGGCATTTGAGATGTCCGAGACCAAGTTGGACGGTTTCATCGCAAATATCAGGTCAGTGCAACCGCGGATGTTGTTTGGTTACCCGTCAGCACTTTCGATGATCGCGCGGCATGCTCAAAAACGCGGCATAGTGATGGATGACCTCGGCATCAAAGTCGCGTTTGTCACATCAGAGCGGCTCTACGATGACCAGCGCGACTCAATCAGCAAGGTGTTTGGCTGCAAAGTCGCCAACGGTTATGGCGGACGGGACGCCGGATTCATCGCACACGAGTGCCCCAGTGGCTCCATGCACCTGACAGCCGATGACATCGTCGTCGAAATCATCGGGGACGATGGCCAGGTACTGCCAGCAGGGCTTTCCGGCGAAATTGTGGTGACCCACCTGTCGACCAACGACTTTCCTTTCATCCGTTACCGCACGGGCGACATCGGCGTGCTGGGCACGGAGCCGTGTGCCTGCGGCCGCGGCCTGCCGGTACTCAAGGATATCCAGGGCCGCAGCACAGATTTTGTGGTCGCCGCCGACGGAACCGTCATGCATGGTCTGGCGCTCATTTACATCCTGCGGGACTTGCCGGGTGTCAAGTCCTTCAAGGTGATTCAGGAGTCAAAAGAATTGACGCGGGTGCTTTTGGTCGCCGATGACGCCTTCAGCCCGGACGCCATCGCCCTGATCCAGCAGGGTTTCAAGCAGCGCCTGGGCGAACAGGTGTCAGTGCTTGTCGACGTGGTCGATGCCATTGCCGCTGAAAAATCGGGCAAATTTCGGTACATTGTCAGCCATGCGTGACCTGCTGATCGCCGCCATTGTCATCGCCGGGTGCGTCGCTGCGCTGCGCCAGCCATGGATCGGCATCATGCTCTGGACCTGGCTGAGCATCATGAACCCGCACCGCTACGCCTATGGTTTTTCCTACAGCGCGCCACTGGCGATGATCACCGCGCTGTGTGTGGTTGTTGGCCTGTTGATGGCGAAGGAGCGTGACTCGCCCTTCAAGGGCAAACCGATCACTATCTTGGTCATCTTCATGGTCTGGATGACGTTCTCCTGGTTGCAGGGGCTCGATGTCACGGGCGATTACGAGCAGTGGAAGAAAGTCATGAAGATCGACGTGATGCTGATCGTCGGGCTGATGCTGCTGCGCAGCAAGAAGCACATCTTTGCGCTGATGTGGGTCTGCGCCGGCTCCATTGCACTGCTGGGCATCAAGGGCGGTGCATTCACCATCGCGACGGGTGGCTCTTACCATGTCTGGGGACCGCCGGGCTCGTTCATTGGCGGTAACAACGAGTTTGCACTGGCCCTGGTGATGACCATCCCCCTGCTTCGTTTTCTGCAAACCCAGCTTCAAAAGCGGATCTGGAAACTCGGCATGACGGCGTCGATGATCCTGTGCGCCGCCGCCGCACTGGGTTCACAATCGCGCGGCGCCTTGCTGGCCATCGCAGCCATGTCGGTCACGCTGTGGTGGCGGGCCAAGAACAAATTTGCTGTTGGTCTGGGGCTGGTGATTGTGGCCATACCGCTGCTGGCGTTCATGCCGGAGACCTGGGTCAGCCGCATGAACACGATTCAAACTTACGAAGAAGACCGTTCAGCGATGGGCCGCATCAGCGCCTGGTGGGCGGCGTGGAACATTGCGCTCAAATACCCGGCGGGTGTTGGTTTTGACCCGGCGACAGCCGAAATCTTTGCCCGGTTCTCACCTTACCCGGACATGGTCCATGCGGCGCACAGCATTTATTTTCAGATTTTGGGCAACCACGGTTTTATTGGCCTTGCCATGTTTCTGCTCATCTGGATCACGACCTGGCGCGCCGCCGAGCAGTTGAGAACAGCCAAGGATTTGCCGCCCGCTGCGCTTTGGACGGCTGAGCTGGCTTCCATGTGCCAGGTGTCATTGGTCGGGTTTGCGATTGGCGGCGCTTTTCTGAGCCTGGCCTATTTCGACCTGCCCTACAACATCGCCATTTTGATTATTTTGACCAAAGTCTGGGTCGACAAAAAGGGTTGGCTGACCGAGCCGGCCTATGCGCCCGGGTGGCGCACGATACCGGGCCTGGCCACCGGAACCTCGGCTAAGCCCGCCCATGCATAAGCTGTTGTTTGGCGCCATGTCGCGGCCTGGTCCGGCGGCGCGGTTGTCGGTGCTCATTTTTCACCGCGTGCTGCCGCAGGTTGACCCGCTTTTCCCCGATGAAATCGACGCCGAACGATTTGACCGTGTTTGCGCCTGGCTTAAGACCTGGTTCAACGTATTGCCGCTGGACAAAGCGGTCGTGCACCTGAAGGCGGGCACACTTCCCAACCGGTCCGCCTGCATTACCTTCGATGACGGGTACGCTGACAATTGCCAGGTGGCCCTGCCCATCCTCCAGCGCCACGGCCTTACTGCCACGTTTTTCATCGCGACCGGTTTTCTCAACGGTGGCCGGATGTGGAACGACACCCTCATTGAGGCCGTGCGGGCAAGGAGCGGTTCCACCCTGGATGCCTCGTGCGCCGGTTTGGGCCAGTTCCAGCTGGATTCCGTCCTTCAAAGTCGGCAAGTGATTGACAAATTAATCGCCAAGATCAAATACCTGGGCATTGCAGAACGCATCCGTGTCACACAGGAACTGGCCGACACAGCCCAGGCGCGTTTGCCAAACGATTTGATGATGAGTTCGGCCGAGGTTGGAACCCTGCGCCAGGCCGGCATGCAAATTGGCGCCCACACCGTCTCACACCCGATTCTTGCGCGTTTGAGCGACGAGGAAGCCCTGCACGAAATCCAAACCAGCCAAGTGTTTCTCCAAGACTTGCTGGGTGAGCGGATTGGCCTCTTTGCCTACCCGAATGGCAAACCCGGTGAAGACTACTCGGCGCAAACCGTCAACGTGGTGAAGCAACTTGATTTCGACGCGGCGGTCAGCACCACCTGGGGCACTACGGCAACGGGCGACGACCTGCTGCAAATCCGCCGATTTACGCCGTGGGACCGCTCAAAGTGGCGATTTGGCCTGCGCTTGCTGGCCAATTTGCGCGCCGGCTGAGCTGCGCGTCAGACCTTGAAGGCCGGCTTGTGGTGGCGCAACCACTGCTCCAGCATCGTCAGTATCCAGACCATCTCGCCAAAATAACCGGGGTGTTCCGGCAGGCGTTGGGTCATCAGGGTCTGGACAAAATCACGCCGCACCACACCGCGTTCGGCAAGGCTGTGCAGTGATTCACTGGCCAGGGCGTTCAGCGCCGGCGTGGTGTTGGCCCACACGCCAAACGGCAGGCCAAACCCCTGTTTCTTCTTGGTGATGATCTCGTCGGGCAGGAAGCCCCGGAGCGCTTCCTTGAAGAACCAGCGCAGTTGTGGCCCTTTGAGCTTCCAGGAGGACGGCAGTTTCTGCGAAAACGCCAGCAAGCGGTCGTCCAGCATCGGGAACCCGACACCGATTTGCGCCAGGCGGGTCGCGCCCATCACTTTGGGCAGGTCACATTCGGCCAGTGTGAAGCGCCAGTCGAAGGCCAGCTCCTGGTTCAGGAGGCTGGCGCCGTGGGTGGCCTGCCAAACGCCGCGCTGCAAGTCCAGTGGGCGGGTGACATCCACCTGCGCCATCAGCTGCGGCGTCAAAACCTCAGCGGGGCCCAGCCGCATGATGAGGTTGTACATCTGCAGGCGGTCGGGCATGGGCACACGGGCCTGCTCAATGTAACTGCCCGCCTTGCGGGTGAGGGGAACAGCCGCTGCCGCACGGGTGCTGAGCAAGGGCTCCAACAGGTTTTTTTTCAGCAAGCCGGGAACATGGTCGTACCAGCCAAAGACGCGTTGTTTGGCGTAACGCGAATTGCCGCCAAAGAGTTCGTCGCCACCGTCTCCTGCAAGCAGCCGTGTTACGCCATCTTCCCGGGCCACCTTGGCACAGTAATACGCGGGCAGGGCGGAGGAGTTGCCAAAGGGCTGGTCGAAATGCGCTGCAACTTTGGGGATGCCTTGCACCAGGTCCTGGGGCGTGACGTAATACTCGTGGTGCTCGGTCTTGAAGTGTTGGGCCGCGATGCGGGCAAACGCCATCTCGTCGTATCCCTGCGCGTCAAAACCAATCGAGTAGGTGGCGGTGGTTTGCTCACTCACCTTTGCTGCCATGCCGACAATGGTGGAGCTGTCGGTGCCGCCACTCAAAAAACACGCGGGTTTGCTGCCATCGAGTTGTGTCGCTACCGCCTGCTGCAACAGGCCCTTGAATTCGGCCTGCAGGGCTTCGAACGACACCTTCGGCGCTTCGTGAAAGCTCGGCGCCCAGTAGGGCTCAATGCTGATCTGCCCGTTTTCGAACCAGGCGCAGTGCCCTGCAGGAAGCCTGAAAATCCCCTTGAAAATGGTTCGCGGCGAGGGAATGACATGGAAATACAGGTAGTCAAAAATCGCCTGCGGGTCGATTTCGGCGCCCGCGTCCGCCAGCTCATCGGCGCGGGCGGCAAAGCGCAGCTGGCCGTTGGCGACCCGGTAACACAGCGTCTGAATGGAAAAACGGTCCACCGCCAGAAAGCCGCGCCCCTGGTGGTCGGTAAAACCCACCGCAAAGTCCCCCGTCACACCAGCGGCCGCCATTTGCGAGTCTTTGGCGACCGCTTCGCGCCATGCCGCCAGCGGGCTTTGGGTTGCAGCGATGTTGGCCAGACGGGCGTCTGTGAAGTGGGCTTTGCCGCTGATCAGAGCGGGCAGGTTGGTGTGAGGGTTGCCGGGCATGGGGTTTCAGTGGTTTCTTGGAAGCGCAGGGTGACGGATGGGAGTGCGGTTGGGCAATCCCTCAGGCCATACTCTGCATGGCCCCCGGATTATGCGTGTTGACATTGACCGCCCGCGTCGAGCGCGGATGGGTGTATTCGCGCGACGGATGGAGGCTCTGCCCATCGCTGGCCCCGGCCTCGCCGGCACGGCCCACGAGCCGGGAACGCCGCCTCAGGCGCGCGTCGTAGGCGGCCAGGTTTGCAAAATCCCCGGCTTCAGCGTTGAAGTTTTTGCGGTACTCACCGGGGCCTGCCGTTTCCAGCGCGCCGCGGCCGACCAGCAGGTTGTTGACGGCGCGAATCGTTTGCGCGCCCGGCATCACCCGCAGAAAGTCGCCACCCTGCGCCAGCCCGTTCACCAAAGTGTTGTTGACCAGTTGTACGCTGTTGCCTGGCCATTTGTAGCCCTCGGCGCCCACCGAGATGAGGTAGGGGTTGTCGGTTTGCGGCCCTTGCTCGATCAAATTGCCGACCACCTGCGCGATGCCGCCATTGGGAAACTCCAGCTCGTAACTGGCGCTGCCGCCGGCTTCGTCGGTCAGGCGGTTGTAAAAAATCTGGTTCAAGGCCGCGCGGCTCTTGAGCAGGTGGCCCGTTTGCGCATGGTGGAAATAACTGCCAATGACGGACACCCGCGCGATCGCGCCCACATACAGGTTGTGGTTGTGGCCGTCAGGGCGCATGTTGTGGGCGAATTCGCAGTCTTCGACTTCAAGAATTGCGTTCTCGTCATTGCCGGTCAGCAACCCCATTTCATTGAGCGAGAAGCTGCAATCGCGCAGCCACAGCGAACCGCGCTCGAAACGGATGCCCGCCCCGTTGCGGCCCGGCACCGCGCAGCCTTCAAAGTCAATGCCCTGCACGCGCATGCGGTTGGCGCGCACCACCCAAATCGCCTTGCCCTCGGCAGAAGCGCCGCTGGACAACAGGCGCGCCCGGCCACCCACCGACCGAATGCTGAGGTCGTCCTGCGTCCAAACGGCGACATCCGAGGTGTACAGCCCGGCGTCCACCTCGATGCGCTGGCCCGCGCGGGCCATGCGAGCCGCCTGCGCCAGAGTGCGAACCGCACGGCTGGGGCCAACCCGCATTGGCGCTGCCTCGCGCAGTTGCGCCGGCGATAAAAGCGGCAAGCCCGCCACGGCCAGGGTCGCCGCGCCACGGGAAGCGTCAATCGCAAAACGACGCCGGCTGATCACCGCCGAGTCTCACCACAATCAAATCGACTGAAACATAATATCTTTATATTCATAAAATACAGATAATAAATAACTTTTTAAGTCACGTATTTATTCAATTAATTGCTATAAATAATGTATAAAATTTAGTTAAAAAATAGTCTAATTTATTATGAAAATGCTAAATTAACGAAAAAATCACTTAACCCCAGGCATCCGACCTCCCCGGTTGGTCACGCCCGCCTCATTAGAACCGGGCTTTCGCAGTGGCGTTCAGCGGCCGCTCCCGTCTGATCACTGGCAAATTTGGCTTGTACACTGAAACGCCAAGCCCAGACGCCATGCGCCGCAACCTGACCACCTGCCACCCATTTTCGCGGGGTGCCGATTGAAGCCGGGCCACTTGCCCAGCGCCAGTGCGCCGCATAACGCACCACTTCTTCTGTGGCTGGCCTATGTTTTCTTCGTGGTCTACGGCAGTCTGGTGCCGTTGCAATACCGGCCGATGGCCTTGGCCGAGGCCTGGAGCGCGTTCCAGCACATCCCGTATTTGACTTTGGGCATCGAATCGCGCGCCGACTGGGTGGCCAACGGCGTTTTGTACGTGCCCGTCGGGTTTTTGACGGTTTTCCTGCTCAACGCCAAACTTCCCCGTGTCTGGTCGCCTATTTTGCAGGGAATGGCAGCGCTTTTTTGCTTGGCGCTGGCCGTTGGCGTGGAGTACACCCAGCTGTTTTTTCCGCCGCGCACGGTGTCGTTGAACGACCTGCTCGCCGAATGCATCGGCAGCCTGATCGGCATCACCGTTGCCGCGCGATTTGGCCCGTGGTTTGCTGCGCTGCTGCACTCTTTCCTGCACGACACCCAGCGCCTGTTCGTGCTCGGGCTGGACGCCTACGTGCTGGCTTACCTCGCGTTCGCCATGTTTCCTTTCGACTTACTGTTGTCCTGGGGCGAACTCGCAGACAAGCTGCGTTCTGAGAACTGGGGTTGGCTGCTGGCAGGGGGCGGGCAGCGCGTCTCGATCCAGGGCGTGAAGTTGCTGGCCGAGATCGTTTTGACGCTGCCATTCGGCATCTTGCTGGCACGCCTGGCACGATTGGCTGAGCGCCAACACACGGGTTACGGGCTCGCCATCTTCGTTGGGCTGCTGCTCGGTGGCGTTGTCGAAGCGGGGCAGTTTTTCATCGCCTCGGGCGTGTCGCAAGGCCTCTCGGTGTTGACGCGCGTTGCCGGCGTGTGTGCCGGTTTGGGGCTGTACCGTTATGCCAACCAGCCAGCGCGCCAGTTCACTCTGGCAGACGCAGCCCAAATGGTGCGGCGTCTGGTGCCCTGGCTGGCGCTGCCCTATGTGCTGGTGTTGCTCGAAATCAATGGCTGGACCAGCTCCCGCTGGCACGGCTTTGCCGCAGCCCAGGCGCAGCTCGACGGCGTCAATTTCATGCCGTTTTATTACCATTACTACACCACCGAGGCGATTGCGCTGTTCAGCCTCGCGGCAGTGGCGCTGTCGTACGCGCCTTGGGGTGTGGCGGCTTGGAGCTGCAAGCGGGCGGCAGGTTTGGCGATGCTCGGCGCAGGCCTGCTGGCCGGTCTGGTCGAAACCGGCAAATTGTTCCTTCCCGGCGCGCATCCGGACCCAACCAACCTGTTGATCGCCGGGTTCGCGGCCTGGGCCACCGCCAGGCTGCTGAATCTGTTTTCGAACGCCAAACCGCGCCTTCAGCCGGGTCTGCCGGGTCCGCAGGGTCTGCCAAACCAGCCCGCCATTGCGGCATCGGACTCACCCCGTGTGCCACCGGCAGGCACCGCCGCGCCGCTCCACAGCACCGCCGCGCCGCCGCCAGTCGGGCCGCAGTGGTTGGGCTTGGTGGTTTGCCTCGTCGCGGTCAGCGCCTGGGTGGCGGCCTTTCCGGCGTTGCGCCTGTTGGTGGCAGCGGTGATCGTGGCCAGCTGTGTGGCGGTCTGGGTTCAGCCCCGCCTGGTGTTCGCCGTCATTCCCGCCGCCTTGCCGGTTTTTGACCTGGCCCCCTGGAGCGGCCGGTTTTTCCTTGACGAATTCGACGCCCTGGTGGTGGCCACACTCGCCGTAGCCTGGGTGCGTGCGCCGGCGCTGGCAAAACGCCCGCGCAGCGCCGCAGTGCGGCCAGACTTCCTTCTGTTGGCCATCACAAGCCTGTTGGCATTGAGTTTTGCCATCAGCACCGTGCGCGGCCTGATGCCGTTTGCCTGGCCCGACGCCAACGCCTTCAACAACTATTTCAGCAGCTACAACGCCTTGCGCATAGCCAAAGGCGCGGTGTGGGCCGGTTTGATCTGGCGTTTGTCCAGACGCTTTTTTGCGGCCGGCGCTGATGTGCGTCGGCCATTTTCAGGGGGCTTGGTTGCCGGCCTTGTGTTCACCGTTGGGTGGATTGTCTGGGAGCGGGTGGCTTTCCCGGGCTTGCTGAATTTCAACGAATACCGGGTCACCGGGCCGTTTTCCGCCACCCACACTGGTGGCGCCTATGTCGACTGTTTTCTCGCAGCCGCCATTGCGTTTCTATTGGTGCTGATGGTCGAGCGGCGGCACTGGGCCGTGCGGTTGGCCGGCGGGCTGCTGGTTCTGGCCAGCACCTACGCCCTGGCGGTCACTTACTCGCGCGGGGGGTACCTTGCCTTTGCTGTCGCGGTTGCCGTGGTGCTGTTGGCCCTGCTGTTCGGGTCGGCAAAGAAATTGCGCACCGCCCTGGTCATGGCTGGATTGGCGGCAAGCATGCTGGTGGTGGCGTGGCCTGTCTACAAGAGCGATTTCATGCAGTCGCGCCTGGCCAGTGTGGCTGCCGACTTCGACTTTCGCAAGGCCCACTGGCGCGACGCGCTGGCCATCCGCGATCCCGACCTGATGACGACCCTCTTCGGCATGGGGCTGGGCCGCTTTCCCGACACCAAATTCTGGCGCAGCGCCCTGCATCCAAAAATTGCCACTTACCAGCTGATATCTGAAAAACAGGGCGGAAAAGACAACACCTTCCTGCGCCTGGACGCGGGTGAGGCGATAGGTGTTGAGCAATGGGTGGCGATCGAGCCAGGGCAAAACTACCGGCTCAAATTCGACGTGAGGCCCAGCCATGCCAACACCAAAGTCAGCGTGCCGATTTGCGAGAAATGGTTGTTGACATCGGCGCGGTGTGTCGAGCCCGGCGTAGATTTGGGTGCACTGAAAGGGTCGTGGCGCAGCGTCGAAGTGCAAGTGGACACAAAAGCGTTGGCGCCGGCCGCGCGGCCACTGGGGCGACCCATCAAACTGGCGTTGACCCATGCGGTTGCCCAGTCAACGATTGACGTTGACAACCTGCGCCTGCTGGGCCCGGATGGTAAAGATTTGCTCAGCAATGGCGATTTCTCACGGGGTTTGGATCACTGGTTTTTTTCGATTTCAGGCACCTTGCATGCCCATTGGCGCACCCACAACCTGTTTGTCGGGGTGTTGTTTGACCAGGGCTGGCTGGGCTTGGTGGCCACGCTGGCCCTGCTGGCCGTAGCGGCGATAAAAGGGGCTAAGGCCGCCGGGCGCGGAGACCTTCTGGCGGCAGGAGCGCTTGCGGCGCTCTGTGGATTCGTCGCTGGAGCCATGCTGGATACTCAAATCGACGCGCCACGGTTTGTCTTGCTGCTGCTGTTGCTGGTTTGGGCCTGTGTTCGCCCCGGTTTGCAGGGAAATCCCACTTATGATGGGCGCAAGCAAACCCAAGCGCCACAGGCAAAAGAACCCAATTGAAAAGAATTCTCATGGTGGCCTACCACTTCCCGCCCCTGGCGGGCAGCAGTGGCATCCAGCGCACCTTGCGGTTTGTACAGCATTTGCCGTCGCTCGGCTGGCAGCCGCTGGTGCTTAGCGCAGACCCGCGTGCCTATGAAAAAACCAGTGACGACCTGATGGCCGATGTGCCCAGTGGCACGGTGGTGCGGCGCGCCTTTGCGCTCGATACGGCCCGCCATCTCCAGGTCAAAGGCCGGTACCTCGGCTGGATGGCACGGCCGGACCGCTGGATCAGCTGGAAATTCGACGCGGTGCGCCAGGGGTTGAAACTCATCAAGGAATTCAAACCCGATGTGATCTGGTCCACCTACCCGATCGCCACCGCCCATGTGATCGCGTCCATGCTGCACAAAAAATCCGGCATCCCCTGGGTGGCGGATTTCCGCGACCCGATGGCCCAGGAGGATTACCCCGCAGACCTCACCACCCGCAAGATGTACCGCGACATCGAGGCCGATGCGGCCGCCCATGCAAGTCTTTGCACTTTCACCACGCCTGGCGCGTCGCGGGAGTACCAGCTGCGTTACCCGCATGCGGCAAACCGCATGGTGGTGCTTGAAAATGGGTACGACGAAGAAAGCTTTGCCACGGCTGGTGTACCTTTGGGCAACGGAGACACCCGGTTGACGCCGGCCGACAAATCCAGGCGGCCCATGGTGCTGCTGCACAGCGGCATTGTTTATCCCTATGAGCGGGACCCAACCCAGCTTTTTATGGCGCTGGGCCAGTTGAAGGCGCAAGGCAAACTCGGTCCGGATGACCTCAAGATCCGCTTTCGGGCATCGGTTCACGATGACCTGTTGAACCAATTGGCCCAAACCCACGGAGCGATTGACTTCATTGAGCTGTGCCCGCCGATTCCCTACCGCCAGGCGTTGGCCGAAATGCTCAATGTGGACGCCTTGCTGGTGATGCAGGCGAGCAACTGCAATGCGCAGATACCCGCCAAAATTTATGAATACCTTCGGGCCGGCAAGCCGATATTGGCGTTGACAGACCCGGTTGGCGACACTGCAGGCGTCTTGCGGCAAGCCAGACTCAACGGCATCGTGAGGATTGATTCTGCGCAAGAGATTGCACTGGCGCTGCCGGCTTTTGTGCGTGATTGGCGCTCCGGCAATTC
>JANOYE010000176.1:0-10179 GCA_031428695.1 Rhodoferax sp.
CTGGCCCTTGGTGGCCGAAGCGCGTTTTCTAGGCGACACACTCGCCTTTGCCCAGCGCGTGCATGCCAAGTGCGGGCCGGTGTCGCGCGGCTGGTGGATGTTTGGGCAGTCGGTTTACCTGATGTCGGCCGAGGCCAATGAGATGGTGCTGTTTGACCGGGCTGGGCGCTTCTCGGCCAAAAAGGGCTGGGAGCGTGTGTTGGCCGAGTTGTTCCCGCGCGGCTTGATGTTGCGTGACGCCGAAGACCACCGCTGGCACCGCCGCCTGATGTTGCCCGCGTTTCGCAAAGAGGCGCTGGCGCGTTACCTCGACAAGATGAGCCCGCGCGTCGAGGCGGCGCTGGTGCAGTGGGGTGCGCAGGGAGAAAAGGGCGAGCTGAAGTTTTACCCCGCCATCAAACGCCTCACGCTGGCGATTGCCGCTGAGGTGTTTCTGGGCGTGGAGCTGGATGCCGAGATCGACCAGATCAGCAACGACTTCACCGACCTCGTGGCCGCTTCGGTGGCGGTTGTTCGCATCCCTGTGCTGGGGCGCACCTACGCACGTGGCGTGCAGGGCCGGGCGCGCCTGGCCGCCTTCATCCGCCAGCGCATCGCGGCGCGGCGCGCCGGGGAGGGGGCGGATTTGTTCACCCAGCTGTGCCACGCGCGTGACGAAGAAGACAAGGCCTACAGCGACGAAGAAATTGTGGATCATTCGATCTTCATCATGATGGCCGCGCACGACACGACGACCAGCGCCATCACCACCATGGTCTACGCGCTGGCGAAACACCCGGAGTGGCAGGAGCGGCTGCGCCACGAAGCGCTGACAACCTCGAAGGTGATCAAAGATGCTGGCCGCAACGCGCCCACGCTGGACGACCTGGCGCTGATGACAGACATCGAACTGGTGTTCAAGGAATCATTGCGCCTGTACCAGCCCTTGCCGACCATCGCGCGGCGTTCGCTCGTCGAGTTTGAAATTCACGGCCAAAAAATCCCGGCCAATGTGCCGGTGGCGGTGTTCCCGATTCAGGTGCACCGCTCGCCGCTGTGGTGGACGAACCCTGAGCAGTTTGACCCGGAGCGCTTCTCACCCGCGCGCGCCGAGCACCGCCGCCATGCCTTCGCCTGGGCGCCCTTTGGCGGCGGCGCGCACATGTGCCTGGGGCTGCACTTTGCCGAGATGCAGGTCAAAGCGGTGATGTTGCCGCTGTTGCGCAGTTGGCAGTGGCGCGTGCCTGCGGGGTACGCGCCTGACTACGCCTACGCGCCGATTGCCAAGCCGCGGGATGGGTTGCCGATTCGATTGACTTCGGCTAATTGTTAACACCCATATTAACAACTTCACCAAAACGTCCGATTTTGAGCGGATTTTTGAAAGAATCCGGCCTCAAGTCACGAATAATGTGCGTAGCTTGCTATGCTAAAGATAGCGTAAAAATGGTGAGTCGCAGGCCGATGTCAGGCCCGCGCCCGTTTCGCCGCCTCGATCGCACCCCACACTTTGGCCGATGTAAACGGCATGTCCATCGCGTGAATGCCCAGCGGGCGCAGTGCGCTCATCATGGCGTTGGCCAGGGACGGCAGCGAGCCAGTGCAACCGGATTCACCCACGCCCTTGGCGCCCAGCAAATTGAGCGTGGTCGGCACCGCTAGCGTTTCGCGCTGCATGATGGGCATGCAACCCAGGCGCGGCATGGCGTAGTCCATCAAGCTGCCGGAGAGCAACTGGCCGCTCGCGTCATACACCACGTCTTCGCAAAACGCCTGGCCCCAGCCTTGCACCACGCCGCCGTGCACTTGCCCTTCGACCAGTTGCGGCGAGATGACGGTGCCCAGGTCGTCAATGGCGGTGTAGTTCACCACCTCGGTGACGCCGCTCTTCGGGTCGATCTCAATCTCGGCGATGTGGCAGCCGTTGGGGAAGGTGGAGCCGGATTGCGCTTCGCCCATGGCGTGCAGCGTTTTCAATTCGGCAGACTTCAGGCGCTTGAGCAAATCGCTCATCGCCAATGATTTGGCGGCGTCTGTCTTGTGTTGCCAATGGCCGTTGGCAAAGCTCACGGCTTCTGGCGCGCAGCCCCAAGTTTGGGCGACCAGCGGTGTGGCCTGCGCGATGATTTTGAGGCACAAGTCTTTGATGGCGCTGCCCGCGCCGTAGAGGGTGCGTGAGCCGCCGGTGCCGTTGCCCACCATGCTGCGGCTCGGGTCGCCCGCGACGTAACGCACTTGGCCTGCGGGCAGGCCCAGGGTGCTGTCGATGATGGTGGCGAACGAGGTCTCGTGCCCTTGGCCGGATGCGCCAGTGACGCCGTAAACACTCAACACACCCGCGTCTGAAAACTCGCCCTGCACTTGGTCTTTGGGTGCCGCGCCCGCGCCGGAAATCTCCAAGTAGGTGGCCATGCCGATGCCGCGCAGTTTGCCGCGTTGCTCGGAGCCAGCGCGGCGTTTGGCAAAACCCGCGTAGTCAGCCAGTTGCATCGCGCGATCCATCACCTGCGCGCAATCGCAGGTGTCGTAGACGGTGCCATTGGCGGTGCGGTAGGGGAAGTCTGCGAGCGGAATGAAATTGAGGCGGCGCAGGGCGACCGGGTCAAAACCGTGCTCGTGCGCGGCGTAGTCGATGAGGCGCTCGACGGCGTAGGCGATGTCGGGGCGGCCAGCGCCTCGGTAGGCCGAGATCGGCACGGTGTTGGTGAACACAATGTCGGATTCCATGTACAAGGCGGGCACTTTGTAGACGCCGCCCATGGTCACGCTCAGGTTCTTCGCGCCGATGAAGGTGCTGAAGTAGCAGTTGTAGGCGCCCACGTCGGTCTGGTCGTTGAAACGCATGGCCAGAATGCGGCCCTCTTTATCCAGCGCCACCTGCGCATCCAGCGTGAGCGCGCGGCCATGCCAGTCGCTCAAAAACACTTCGCTGCGCGAGCCGACCCAGCGCATGGGCCGCTTGAGTTTGCGCGCCGCCAGCACCAGGCAAACGTGTTCGCTGTAGGGCGTGCCGCGCAGGCCAAAGGAG
Source organism: Rhodoferax sp. (assembly GCA_031428695.1). Lineage (GTDB taxonomy): Bacteria > Pseudomonadota > Gammaproteobacteria > Burkholderiales > Burkholderiaceae_C > JANYCG01. The sequence goes on from JANOYE010000176.1 coordinate 3,008, forward strand.
CCGCCCACGTCTTGCGTGGAGATTTCCAGCTCGGCTGGCGCAATGCCGGTGGTCGCCGAGAGCAGGCCCAACATGCCCAAGATGCCCTGCGTGGGTGTGTGGATGCGCGTGCGGCCCGTGGCGTCGTCGTGCAGCACCACCACGGCGCGCGGCTCCATCGGCATACCGATCAAACGCTGGCTGGCCACCCGCACACGGCTGACATGTTTCGCGGCTTTGAAGGCCGCCTCTGCGGCGGCACGGTCGCCGTTGGCGAAACGGGCCGAGAGGTTGCCAGGGGCGGCTTCGTGCAGTTGCACGCTGCCAGGGGCCAGGGCCGCATCAACACTGGCTACGGCTTCCAGCGGCTCGTAGTCGATCTCGGCCAGCTCAGCGGCGTCTTGCGCAAGGCCTGCCGACTCGGCCAGCACCATCGCAATCGGCTGGCCGACAAAATGCACCGTGTCTTTGGCCAGCACCGGCATACGCACCACTTTTTGCGGCTGGCCATTGATGTCTTCCACAGCCACGGCATTGGGGAAGTCTTTCGCGCCCAGGGCTTGGGCGTCGTCTGCCGCCATCACCCAGACCACACCGGGCGCTTTGGCCACGGCGGAAAAATCAGCGCGCGTGATGCGCGCGTGCGCGTGCATGGAGCGGATCACGTAGGCGTGCAGGGTGCCGGGGTAGGCGAAGTCCGCCGTGTAGCGGCCATGGCCGGTGACCAGGGCGTGGTCTTCACGGCGCGCGTAGTTCACGCCTGCGGACAACTGGGTTGGAGCGGCTGCGGCGCTCATGCTGTTTGCCCCTGCGCGCCAGACATTGCTGTGGCCGCCTGCCGCACGGCCTTGGCAATGTTGACATAACCCGTGCAGCGGCACAGGTTGCCACTCAAGCCCTCGGCGATGTCGGCATCACTCGGGTTGGGGTGAAACTTGAGCAGGCTCACGGTGGCCATGACCATGCCCGGCGTGCAAAAGCCGCATTGCAGGCCATGGCACTCGGTGAAGGCGGCTTGCACCGGGTGCAATGCGGGTGCGCCTGAACTGGAAGGCGCCAGGCCTTCAATGGTTGTGACTTTGCAGCCTTGCGCCTGCACTGCCAACATGCTGCAAGACTTCACCGCCATGCCATCCAGCAGCACCGTGCAGCAGCCGCACTGGCTGGTGTCGCAGCCCACGTGGGTGCCGGTGAGCGCGAACACGTCGCGGATCATGTCGGCCAACAGTGTGCGCTCTTCCACATCGGCAGAGCGAGGCTGGCCATTCAATTCAAGGGTGATCTTCATGGTGATTTTGGTGAAGGGTTGTGCGTGGGAGTGGGGTGGCTCAGGCCAGCGACTGCAGGGCTTGCTCAAACATCAAGGCGGCCAGTTGCGCCCGGTAGGCCGCTGGCGCATGGATGTCAGACAGCAACTCAGGGTGTTCAAAAACCGCTGTTTTCAACCCGCCTTTCCAAGCAGTTTCAGCGGCAGGCCAGCGGCACACACTGCTGGCCGCGCCGGTGACGGCCACCCGAAGGTCGCCACCACCGAAATCAGCCACATACACACCCGTCATCGCGAAGCCCGAAGCCGGGTGGCGGAACTTGGCGTAGGCGCTTTTCTTCGGGATGGCAAAACGCACGCCGGTGATGATCTCGTCGGGCTTCAATGCGGTGGTGAACATGCCCTGGAAAAAATCCTCAGCGGCGAGTTCGCGTTGCTGGGTGACGACCACGGCTTTAAGTGCCACCAGCGCAGCGGGGTAATCCGCGGCAGGGTCGTTGTTGGCGATGGAGCCGCCCAGCGTGCCACGCGCCCGCACCTGCGGGTCGCCAATGCCACCGGCTGTTTGCGCCAGGCTCGGAATCGCCTGCCTGAGCGGGGCCGAGCCGGCCACCTCCATGTGGCGCATACCCGCGCCCACCCACACGTGGTCGGCTTTGACTTCGATGCGGCGCAAATCGGCTAGGCGTGAAATGTCTACCAGTTGCGAGGGCGACGATAAGCGGTGTTTGAGCGCCGGTATCAGCGTCATGCCGCCAGCCAGCAGGCGGGCTTCAGAGTCTTGAGCCAAAGACTGCCGCGCTTGGTCGATTGACGTGGCGAGTTGGTAGTGGAGTGTTTTCACGGTGAAGCCTTCAGGAGTAGGTAACCCAGGTCGCATAGTCCGCATGGTCCAGATGCGGCAAGGTGTTGTAGGTTACCAGGGTATGGCGTTTGGGGTTGAAGTTGAACTCGGTGATGGAGGTGTTGCGGATGCGCAGGTTGAGTTCAATTGTCATCTCGGGCGTGGTGCCCAGAATATGGCCGACGGCGGTGCTGATGGGGCCGCCACTGGAGACGATGAGCACATTGGCGTCGTTGCGGGTGCCTTGGTTGGCGCAAACGTGGTCGAGCGCGCTGGTGACGCCCTTTTGAAAATCGGGGTACGAAGGCATGCCCAGCGGTTGGCTTTTGCCGTTCATCCAGTGCGTTAACGCGCCGCGCAAGACGCGAAAGTGGTTGCGGTACAACTCGGGGGTGTCGGGTTTTTGCAGTGGCTCGGGGTGGACAGCCGAGATCACCGCATGGCTGTCGTATTCATTGAGTCCCGGCCACGGGAGTCCTTGGTGGGCGGTCTTCATGCCCTCCTGAATGCCCGCCAATGTTTGCGCGTGGCGCTTGAGGGTGCCGACGAGCACCGCGTCAAACTTCAAACCTTTGCTCGCCATGTATTCCCCGAGGCGCACACTTTGTCGGTGCCCCAGTGGGCTCAGGTTGTCGTAATCTTCGGCGCCAAAAGAGGCTTGCCCGTGTCGTACCAAATAAAGTGTTCCCATGGGTTGAATGTTAACGACGTGGGCCGAGGAGGGTCGTCACCCAAGCGACGACGCGGCCGCGACGATTTGCGCCACGGCGAACTGGTGGTCGAATTCCGACGTGAATTCGGCCTGCCATTGGCGCCGTGTGCTGTCGTCGATCCAGGCGGCGGCAAGGCCGTTCAACATGCAGTCGCGCAGATCGGCGATGGAGAAATCGAAGTCCCGGTGCATCATCGCCCAGGCCTGGCTTGGCGTCACATGGTGCAGCGTCGGGTCATCCGTATTGGGGTGCAGCGCGAGGCCCAATTCGCGCATCCTGCGGATGGGATGGTCCAGCGCCCAGCGGTCTTTGGCCAAGGTGCGCAGGTAATAGGAGTTGGTGGGCGCCACGGTAAAGACCATGCCGCGCTCTGCGCACGCTTGCGCGAATTCTGGCGCGTCGATGATGGTGTAGCCGTGGTCTATACGGTCTACCCGCAGCAGGTCAACGGCGGTTTGCACATTTTTCCAGTCACAGCCGAACTCGCCCGCGTGGGCGGTGGTTTTGAACCCTGCCGCGCGGGCCAGCGCATAGGCCGGGGCAAACAGTTCGGGCGGGCGGTCCACCTCGCGGTAGTCGATGCCAAGGCCAATCGTCTCATCACAACGGTGGTCACACATCCACTGCACCATGGCCAGCGCGTCCTCGGGCGAGGCTTCGCGGTCAATCGACGGGATGAGGCGGCCGGTGATGGCGCAGTCACGCTGCGCATCGCGTATCGCCTGGCTGATCGCGGTTTGCGCCGCCAGGTAAGTCATGCCCGATTCCCGCACCGTGCCTGTGGGGTTCCAGAAAAATTCAGCGTAACGCACGTTGTGGTTGGCCGCATCTTGCAAATATTCGTAGGCGATGCGGTGCAGATCGCCAGGGGTTTGCAACAGCCATGCATCCAGGGCGCGCAAGACACGCAACACGCCCACGGGTTTGTCGCCGCGTGTGTAAAACGCGGTGATCTCGACATCGTTCAGGGGTGCTTTGCTGCGCCGGGCCAGGTCACGGAAAGTGGCCTCGCGCACCGTGCCCAGCAGGTGGCAATGCAGCTCGACTTTGGGGATCGCCTGAAAGAAGTCGTCATTCCGGGGCGTTGTGTTCACAGGCATAGTCAAGGTTCCAGTGCAGCGCGCGCCAGGGCATCGAAGACGGCGCAGCGCAACTTGTATTCATCGGCAACACCGGCCACCCGCGCGTTGGCTGCCGCACGGCGCGGCACGCGAAACTCCACCACCGTCATGCCACGGGTGTGGCGGCCTTCGAGTTCGGCGGCCACATGCGCATCGCGCCAGGCCATGCCCTCGGGGCAAACCAGCGCTGCGGCGGCAGTCGGGTCATAGAGCGCCATGGGCAAGCTGCCATCGGCACTTGCAATACACACGTAGCCCATCAGCAAATCGGCCAGCACGGCGGCCCTGTGTGTGCCCAAGGCCCGCAGCTCGTTTGCATCACTGGTATGGGCGCGCACTTGGCGGCAGGCATCCAGGCCGACCATTTGAAAAGGCACTTGGGCGTCGAGCACTGCTTGAATCGCTTCCGGGTCCACGGCAGCGTTGAATTCGGCGGCGGCAGTGTGGTTGCCCACGCCTGCGCTGCCGCCCATCCACACCAGTTGGCCGATGCGGGTGCCCAGTGCGGGGGTTTGTTGCAGCAACGTGGCGATGTTGGTGAGTGGGCCCAGAGCCAGAATCGTCACGGGTTGGGTTGACTCTTGCAAGTGTGTGCGCAGCGCGTCTATCGCATGGCCGGACGTCAATTCTCTTTGGGCAAGCGGCAAACTGCGCCCGGCAGATTTCATTGCGTCGCTGCCCAGAATGTTTTGCGCGGTGACCAGTTCGCCGCGCAAAGGCCGCTCGCAGCCCGCGTGAATCGGGAACGCCCAGCGGAAGAAGGCGGCACTGCGCAACGCGTTGTCGGTCACCACGTTCAAGGGCGCGTTGCCCGCTGCCAGTGACAGGCCGTCAATCGCCCAGCCGGGCGTGTGGGCCACGGTCAACACGGCGGCGAGGTCATCAAACCCCATGTCGGTGTCGATCCAGACGTGGTTCATGTTCGTGGCCAAGGGAGCCGCTCAGTCCGATTGCAAATGCACCGCGTCGGCCAGCGGCAGATCAAATTGAACAGCCGTCTGCATGGCGAAACGCGGCGCGTGGGTGGGTGTTTGCGCTTTCACTGTGCCCGCCGCGCATTCGATCAAATATTCCACAGACTCGCCCAGGTAAGAGACGCCCAGCACGCGGCCTTCGAACCCACCTTGCCCCAACATGACATGGCGCGGACGCCAGGCCAGCGCGTGGCTTGCTGGAGGCGGTGCGCCTGCGGGAAGATGGCCAAGCGGCAGGCAGCCCTTGTCGCCCGCGAGGCCCTTCGGCGTCACCCGGAACAAATTCTCAAACCCGACAAACTGCGCCACAAACGCTGAGGTGGGCCGCTCGTAAATGTCCGCTGGTGTTCCTTGCTGCGCGATTTTTCCGACGTTCATTACGACCACGCGGTGCGCCAGCGCCAAAGCTTCAACTTGGTCATGGGTGACGTACACCATCGTCACGCCCAGTTCACGTTGCAGGCGCTGCAACTCGCTGCGCATCTCCAGGCGAAGGCGTGCGTCGAGGTTCGACAGTGGCTCATCCAGCAACAACAAGCGGGGGCGCACTGCGACGGAACGCGCCAGTGCCACCCGTTGCTGCTGCCCGCCGGAGAGCTCACGTGGCAGGCGGCGCTCAAAGCCTTGGAGCCCGACCATCTCCACAGCTTCATTCACGCGCCGTTTCAATTCGCCGCCGCTCACGCGGCGCAGGCGCAGCCCGAAGGCGATGTTCTCAAACACCGACAGATGTGGAAACAACGCGTAGGACTGGAACACCAGGCCCACTTCGCGCGTGTTGGCGCTTTTGTGGGTGATGTCTTCGCCGCCCAATGAAATGCGGCCGGACTTTGGCGAAAGCAAGCCAGCAATGGCACGCATGGTGGTGGTTTTGCCGCAGCCGGAGGGGCCCAGCAGCGCGAGCAACTCGCCTTCGGCCACGTTCAGGTTCAGTGACTCCACCGCAACCTGATCTGCATAGGCCAAGGTGAGGCGGTCGAGCTGGAGAAACGAAGTGGCGAGGTTAGACATACCGCGACAAGCCCAACACCCGTTCGGCCACCAGCACGATGACCATCGACATCAGCGCCATCAACGCGGAAAGTGCAGCGATGGACGGGTCATACACATATTCCATCGACGCCAACATGTCAATCGGCAGCGTGGTGATGCCGGGGCCGGTGAGGAAGAGGGATACCGGCACCTGGTTGAAGGAGGTGACGAAGCCCAGAATAAAGGCCGCGAGGATGCCATTCATGATGTTCGGCATGACGACGCGGAAAAACGTGCCAAGCCGGGTGGCCCCGAGCATCACGGCGGCCTCTTCCACATCAGGCCGCAAATTCTCCAGGCTGGCGGTGACCACCCGCACGGCGTAGGGCACGACCAGCACCGTGTGCGCCAGAAACAGCGCCACCGTCACCGACATGTCCAGCGGAATGACGGCATGCCGAAGCAAGGCCAGTCCGACGATGATGCCCGGCACGATGACCGGCGTGAACACAATGGTGCGCAGCCATTCGCGCCCCGGCACCGGGTAACGCGAGAGGCCATATGCGGCGGGCACGCCCAGCAACAAAGCCAGCAGGGTGGAGCCGACCGCCAGTTGCATCGAGAGGATGAAACTGGCGCGAAAGTTGTCCATCGCGAAGACGGCTTCAAACCAGCGCAGCGACAGGCCTTGTGGCGGGAAGGCCAACGTTTCACCCGCCGAGAGGCCAGCGGCAGCGATCAGCAGGAAGGGCCCCAGCAGAAAGATGAAGATGGCCGCCAGCATGGCCCAGCCGCTCCATCGCATCAAACCGGGCAGCGTTGGATTCATCGGGCGCGGGCTCTGGCTGCCCGTTTGAGCAAGCTGTGGGTGACGATGGCCATGGCGATCAAAATCGCGGCGATCACACTGGCGGCGACAAAGTCGTTGTTGACGGACACCTTCTGGTACAGCAAGGTCTCCAGCATCAAAACCTTGGAGCCGCCCAGCACGGCGGGCGTGATGTAGGCCGTAACCGCGCCGGTGAACACAAGCGTGCCGCCCGTGACCAAGCCCTCTTTGGTCAAGGGCAAAATCACTTTGAAAAACACGCTCAACCAGCCCGCGCCCAGCACCCGCGCGGCGGGGATCACATCGGTCGGCAGGTTCTCCAGCGCGCTCACAAGCGACAGCACCATCAGCGGCAAAAAGAGCTGCACCAGGCCGATGAAGACGGCAGTTTCGGTGAACAGGATGCGGATGGGTTCGTCTGACAATCCCACCCCGACCAGAGCCTGGTTGACGATGCCGGTGCGGCCCAAAAT
>JANOYE010000177.1:0-14461 GCA_031428695.1 Rhodoferax sp.
CGCACTGCGCGATTTGGACCGCTTGGAAGACTTCCTTTTTACGACACAAGACCCGTTGGCCGACGGGTTGCTGGACTTCATCATGGATGCGCTCGAGGTGCTGACGCATCAACCCGGCGTCGGTCGGCCTGTTGGGCAAGGGCTGCGGGAACTCATCATCACTCGTCGGCAAAGCGGCTATTTGGCGAAGTATGAGTTCGATGCGCCAGCCGATATCGTCCGGGTGGTGCGCATCCGCCATCAACGAGAATCAGGCTACACAGAAGTGGTAGTCTAATCACCATGGCGATCAAAAAACCAAAAGGCCTAGGCCGCGGGCTGGAGGCACTGCTGGGCCCCACCGCCGATGACTTTGCGCTGGGCGCTGCCGGCCCTGGCCTGCCAGCATCATTGCGCCTGACCGACATGGTGCCCGGCCAGTACCAGCCGCGCACACGCATGGACGAGGGCGCGCTGTACGAGCTGGCCGAGAGCATCAAGGCGCAAGGCATCATGCAGCCGATCTTGGTGCGCCAGTTGACTAACGGTGACAAACACGGCGCGAATCAAGGCAAATACGAAATCATCGCGGGTGAGCGCCGCTTCCGGGCGGCCAAACTCGCCGGGCTGGACAGCGTGCCCGTGCTGGTGCGCGACGTGCCGGATGAGTCTGCCGCCGCGATGGGGCCATCTGGCCCCGGTTTCCCGGCATCCTTGTTGCTCACCGACATGGTGCCCGGCCAGTACCAGCCGCGCACGCGCATGGACGAAGGCGCGTTGTACGAGCTTGCGGAGTCCATCAAAGCCCAAGGCATCATGCAGCCGATCCTTGTTCGCCGCTTGAGCGACGAACAGGCTCGGCTGAGCCGCAATAAGGAATCGCAGGGGCCCTCCCCTGCGAAGGGCCCCTTTGTGGACGCTGCGCCTGATCGACCGATCTACGAAATCATCGCTGGCGAGCGCCGCTTCCGGGCCGCCAAATTGGCCGGGCTGGACAGCGTGCCGGTGTTGGTGCGCGACGTGCCCGACGAGTCCGCCGCCGCCATGGGCCTCATCGAAAACATCCAGCGTGAAGACCTGAACCCGCTGGAAGAAGCGCAGGGCCTGCAACGTTTGGTGAAGGAATTTGGCCTGACGCACGAGCAAGCGGCGCAGGCCGTGGGGCGCTCGCGCAGCGCGGCGTCGAACCTGCTGCGCCTGTTGAATCTGGCCGAGCCGGTGCAGACCATGCTGATGGCTGGCGACCTCGACATGGGCCACGCCCGCGCCTTGCTCGGCCTGGAAAAAATCAACCAGATCACCGCCGCCAACCAGATCGCCGCCAAAAAACTCTCGGTGCGTGAAACCGAAAGCCTGGTGAAAAAACTCAGCGCCGAGTTCACGCTGACCTCGCCCAAGCCGACCAAAGAGAAATCGCGCGACATCAAACGCGTTGAAGAGGAGTTGTCTGATCTTTTGGCCGCCCAGGTCGAAGTGCGGGTGAAAAAACGCGTCAAACGCGCCGGGCGGTTGGAGGAAATGGGGGAGTTGAGCATCCAGTTTGGGTCGTTGGACGAGCTCAACGGCTTGATTGACCGGCTGACCTCGGGCGCCAGCCGGTAAGGGTTCAACACGGCGAAAGGGTGGTTGAAAATAAGACGCCCGGTCGTTTAAGCCCCTTAAAGGCGCTTCAAAAACAGGTGAAAATAGCGGATCATTTGTAAACTAAGTTACTACTGGACGGGGCCTTTGCCTTTAGACTGAAACGATGCGTAACCAAACTGCGGCAATCAAGGCCACCGTACTGGTGATCGACGATTCGCCGGATCTCTTGGCCTTGGTCAGCGATCTGCTTAAAGACCGTTATCGGGTGAAGGTGGCCAGCAGCGGCGCCGTCGGCCTGCAGATTGCGCTGGGTGAGCCTCCGCCCGATCTGATCCTGCTGGACATCATAATGGCCGACACCGACGGGTATGAAGTGTGCCGTGCGTTGAAGGCAAATCCGGCAACCTCGGCGATTCCCGTGATTTTCCTCACCGGCATGATCGAGGCCGAGGACGAGGAGAAGGGCCTGTCGCTGGGCGCAGAAGACTACATCACCAAACCCTTGCACCCGCCGGTGCTGATGGCGCGCGTGGCGACGCAGCTGCAGCTCAAGGCCAGCCGCGACTTCCTGAAAAGCAATGCGGACTTTCTCGAAAACGAAGTGGCCAAACGCACGCGTGAACTGGTCGCCGCGCAGGACATCACCATTCTGGCCATGTCGATGCTCGCCGAAACCCGCGACATGGACACCGGCAACCACATCCGGCGCACCCAGAATTACGTCAAAGCCCTGGCGCAGCACTTGCAGCCGCATCCGCGCTTTGCTGCCGAGCTGGATGCCAGCGCCATCGCCATGTTGTTCAAGTCTGCGCCGTTGCACGACATCGGCAAAGTGGGCATTCCAGATCGGATTTTGCTCAAACCGGGCCGTTTGACGCCCGAAGAGTTTGCCGTCATGAAGACCCACACCACCATTGGGTACGATGCCATTGTGCAGGCCGAGAACGCCTTGGGCGGCCCGGTGGAATACCTGCGCGTGGCCAAGGAGATTGCGCTCTCGCACCAGGAGAAGTGGGACGGATCCGGTTACCCGCAGGGCCTCGCGGGCGATGCGATTCCGCTGTCAGCCCGGCTCATGGCCGTGGCCGATGTGTACGACGCCTTGATCAGCACCCGCGTGTACAAACCCGGCATGCCGCACGACCGCGCCGTGCAGGAGATCTTCCATGGCCGGGGCGCGCATTTTGACCCGGACATGGTCGACGCGCTCATTGAAATTCAAGATGAATTCGCGGCCATCGCAGCGCGTTTTGCCGATTCTGACAGCGTGCTTCAGCAAAAGATGGAGTACATGGCGCAGGCGATTGCAGAGGACGCCTGAAACCCCCGGGCCTATTTCACCAGCTGAAAATCTTCCCCGGGTTCATGATGTTTTTTGGATCCAGCGCATGTTTGATGGTGCGCATCATGTTCACCGCGCCGGCGCCGGTCTCGGTCACCAGAAAATCCATCTTGTGCAGGCCCACGCCGTGTTCGCCGGTGCAGGTGCCTTCCATGGACAAGGCGCGGTTGACCAAATCCACATTGAGCTTTTCGGCGACCACACGTTCCTCCGGTTTGTCTGGGTCGAGCATGTAGCCGAAGTGGAAGTTGCCGTCGCCGACGTGGCCGACCAGGAAGTAGGGGAATCCTGACGCATCGGCCTCGGCCACCGAGGCCAACAGGCAGTCGGCCAGGCGCGAGATCGGCACACAGGTGTCGGTCGAAATGATGCGGCAGCCGGGGCGCGATTGGATGGCGGCGAAATACACGTTGTGCCGGGCTGTCCACAGGCGCGTGCGCTCCTCGGGTGTGGTGGCCCATTCAAAGGCTTTGCCGCCGAGTTCGCTGGCCAGTTCCTGCACCAGCTCGGCCTGTTCTTTCACACTGTTGGGTGTGCCGTGAAACTCCATCAGCAGCATCGGCTCCTCGCGCAGCGCAAGCTTGGCGTAGGTGTTGACCATGCGCACGGTGTTCACGTCCAGCAGCTCCACCCGCGCAATCGGGATGCCCATCTGGATGATCTGAATGGTGGTGCGCACGGCGGCCTCAATGCTCGGGAACGAGCAAATCGCCGCTGAAATCGCCTCGGGCAACGGGTACAGCTTGAGGGTGATTTCGGTGATCACACCCAGCGTGCCTTCACTGCCGACCATCAGCCGCGTGAGGTCGTAACCCGCGCTGCTCTTTTTGGCGCGCGTGCCGGTGCGGATGACTTCGCCGCTGGCCGTGACGACTTCCAGCCCCAGCACGTTTTCGCGCATGGTGCCGTAACGCACGGCGTTGGTGCCGCTGGCGCGGGTGGCGCTCATGCCGCCGATGGAGGCGTCGGCGCCGGGGTCGATCGGGAAAAACAGGCCGGTGCTTTTGACTTCTTCATTGAGCTGCTTGCGCGTCACGCCTGGCTGCACGGTCACCGTCAAATCGTCGGCGTTGATCGACAGCACCTTGTTCATGCGGTTCATGTCGATGCTGATGCCGCCTTGCACCGCCAACAAATGGCCTTCCAGCGACGAGCCGACGGCGAACGGGATCACCGGCATGTTGTGGTCACCGGCCAGTTTCACGGCGGCAGCGACATCGGCGGTGGATTCGGCAAACACCACGGCCGAGGGCGGTGGCACCGAGTAGGAGGACTCGTCGCGCCCATGCTGCTCGCGCACCGCCAAGGCGGTGGAGCAATTGGCGCCGAAGCGGGTTTTCAATGCCTCCAGCAGCGCGGCGGGCATGGCGCGCTGGTTGATTTCGGGCATCAGGTGCAAAGGGCTGGTGGGCGCGTTCATGGGGACTCCTTCAAGAGCCGCCAGTTTAATCCTTGCCGGCCCGATTGACCTGAACGACCTGAACGAACCCAACTCGCCGCAGCGGGCGCCGCCAGCCGACGGCGCCCCTGCGCTGCAATACGCGACTAACCGTGGCTACATCTTCATGGCTTTGTCATATTCCGCGCGGGTGATCATGCCGTCGGCGTCAGCGTCAATTTGGTCAAAACGCTGCGCCAGCGCGGGCGACGCCTGCGCTTCCGCACGGCTGATTTTGCCGTCGTTGTTGGCGTCGACGCGCTTGAACGCGGCGGCGGTGTCTTCCGCGCTTGCGCCGGCGCCCGTGGCGGCAGGCGCCGTAGTCGCGGGCGGCGCTGTTGCGGGCGTTTGCTGTGCGTGCAAAGTGCTTGGGCCGCCGAAGGCGCAGGCGGCAATCAGCGCCAAACTCTGAGCGTCGAAGTTGGCAAGGCAGCGTCGGTTGCTTTTCATGGATGAACTCCAAAGAAGTTGAACAGGGCGCCATTGCAGCAGAGCCAAAGCGTTCGGGCCAGCAGTCTTGCCTCACGTTTCTTCTCTGACACCAGGCTTTCTTGCCTTACATTTTCAATGTGTGGTGTAAGCTCGGCAGGCCGTGCGCGAAGTTGCGTGATCGGCGCACAATGGCACCTTAAGTGCACCCAAATTGCACGGCTCCCGACGGCAAAAGACATTCAATAAACACTTTATGGGCAACCGACTCACACAAATCGCCACCCGCACCGGCGACGACGGCACCACCGGCCTGGGCGACAACACGCGCGTGCGCAAAGACTCGCTGCGGGTGCACGCCATGGGTGAGGTGGACGAACTCAACTCGCACATCGGTGTGTTGTTGTGTGAGGCCATGCCCGAGGGCGTGCGCGCGCTGCTTGTCGAAATCCAGCACCAGCTCTTCAACCTCGGCGGCGAGTTGTCGATTCCGGGTTTTGAATTGCTTAAAGCCGAAGCCGTGCTGGCCCTTGATGAGGCCCTGGCCGACCACAACGAAGCCTTGCCGCGCCTGCAGGAGTTCATCTTGCCGGCAGGCACGCGGGCTGCATCACTCGCCCACGTGTGCCGCACCGTCGCGCGCCGCGCAGAACGTGCGGTGGTGGCGCTGGAAGCCGCCGAGACACTGAAAGACACGCCGCGCCAGTATCTGAACCGCCTCTCCGATCTGATGTTTGTTCTGGCCCGCGTGCTGAACCGCTACCGCACAGACGGCACGGTGGGGGATGACGTGTATTGGAAAAGCACGCGGCTGGCGCGGGCTGAGGCGGACGATATTGCCTAAGGCCTAGAAGCGTAGAAGCCTTGGAGGCAGAACGACTTCGGCTCAAGTTGATGTTGAAACCCGCGCAAACCCGCTCTCAACCCAAGCCATCGCGCTGTTGCGGTTCAGCTTGTACGACGGCGGCACGGGTTGTTCTGCAAGGGTTTGGCCGTCTGCGTCATTGGCGCTAAGCCGGGCTCTGGGGTTGTCGTCGTCGGGTTCGATGTCCAGCGACACGGTGACCCGGGTCAGGCCCGTGGCAACATCGATGCTTTGGTGCAGCAAGGCATGCAGGTGCTGTTCACTGCGGCGAAAGAACTCGGAGGCGGTTTTAACCAGGGTTCTGAACGCGGTGCCGTCCATGGGTTTGGGGTTCTTTTTGTCGCGGCCCATAGTCCACGGGCCGACCAGGGTGGGTTCGGCCTCGCCGTCCCTCACCATGGCCACGGCCCAACCATCGTCGTCTTCGTTTTTGATGACATGGGCCGTCCAGCCATCGGCGCACCAGTGGCGGGGTTCTTGAATTTTGGGGTTGGAGTCGGTCAACGTGCGCTCAGGAAATAAAGCAAGGCTGCACTGTAATCGAAGCGCGTGGCTCGCTGTGCAGAGGCCGCACCTGCGGCAGGTGGGCGAACGTGGGGGCTTTCTTATTTACCTCGGCGCCAACACTGCCATCGTGATGCGCGAGACGCAGGTGAGCTCGCCTGCATCATTGACCATGTCGATGTGCCAAACCTGCGTGCTGCGGCCCACGTGCACGGGGCGCGCGGTGCCGGTGACCCAGCCTTCGGTGGCGCCTTTGATGTGGTTGGCGTTGATGTCCAGGCCGACCACGCGGTAACCCGGCGGCACACAGGCGGCAGCGGCGCAGGAACCCAGGGTTTCGGCCAGCACCACACTCACCCCGCCGTGCAAGATGCCATACGGCTGGCGCGTGCGACCGTCTACCGGCACGCGGCCTTTGATGAAGTCGTCGCCCACCTCGGTGAACTCCATCCCCAGCGCGGCAGGGGCCGTGTTGTGGTGGCTGGCGGTGAGGCGTTCAATCGTCGGGGGTTGTTTCCAGATGGCCATGGGGGCTCCGAAGGTGAAAATAAGTTTGTTGAAGCAGTTGTCAATGAATATTTCAGAAATCAAGTCACGAAAAATATGGCGATTTAGCTATAGTTATTCATTCATAAAAATATAAATTTTATCTATTTTAACATATAAAATGAAATAGAAACGCCATTGGGTGCGCGCGCGCCTGCGCCGACGAAGATGTTTTCTGTCAGCCACTGCAGCTGCGGCGTCGAGACTTCAAACACCGGCGCACAACGGAAGTAAACCCGGTCTGGGTCCACCGGCTCGCCTTTCAGCAGGCGCTGCACGTCTTCGGGCGTGGCCCGGCGCAGGGCGCGGTTCATCACAAACACATGTTCACCGGCGTAGTCGCCTTCCAGCGCGATCAGGTAACGCGCGTCCAGGTCGGCCGTGGTGTCGTTGGGCACACGCTGGAAGTCCGCGCCGCCGGGCAACACGCGGCCCTGAATGCGGCCAGTCACGCTGCCGCCGGTGATCGGGATGATGCGCCGCCGCCCTTGGGTGCCCAGACCCATCAACACGCCTGCGTCAATCGGGGCGGATACGCTGACTTCGAGGTCGCAAACATGTTCCAGCGCAGGGGCCGGCAGGGTTCGGGTGGCGGTCATTCGGACTCCATTCGACGAAGGTCAAGTGCCGATGGCCGGCAACACCTCGCCGCGGTTCTCGCCAAACCCGATGCGCACGGCGCCCGCACGCTCACACCAGCCGCGCAAAATCACCGCGTCGCCATCGTGCAAAAAGGCGCGGGTCTCGCCGCCATCGAGTGTGATCGGCTCCTTGCCGCCTTTGGTCAGTTCGATGATGGCGCCGGCCTGCTCGGGCGTGGGCCCGGAGATGGTGCCGCTGCCCAGCAGGTCGCCTGGGTTCAGGTTGCAGCCGCCCATGGTGTGTTGCGCCACCATTTGGGCATAAGTCCAATACTGGTGTTTGAAACTTGTGGCGGCAATTTTGCAGGGCGCACGGTTCGCCGCGCGGGCCTGGGCCGACTCGATCAACACCTCCAATTGAATGTCGATCACGCCTTGGGCGCGGTTGGCGGCGTCGTCCAGGTAGGCCAGCGGTTGCGGCTCATCGGCGGGGCGGCTGAACGGCAAGCGGTAGGGCGCCAGCGCCTCCATGGTGACGATCCAGGGCGAGATCGAGGTGCAAAAACTCTTGCCCAAAAACGGCCCCAGCGGCGCCATTTCCCAAAATTGGATGTCGCGGGCCGACCAGTCGTTCAACAGGCAGATGCCGAAGATGTGGTCTTCGGCCTGGCCCAAAGGGATCGGCTCGCCCATTTTGTTGCCCGGGCCGATGAACGCGCCCAGCTCCAGCTCGAAATCAAGCCGCGTGCTGGGGCCGTAAACCGGCGCAGTTGCTCCGGGGTGCACCGCCTGGCCCATGGGGCGCTTGAAAGGCGTACCGCTCACCACCACGCTGGAGGCGCGGCCATGGTAGGCGATCGGCAGCCACTGGAAGTTGGGCGTGAGCGGGTTGTCTGGGCGCGCGATGCGGCCGACGTTGCGGGCGTGGTGGATCGAGGTGTAGAAGTCGGTGTAGTCGCCAATTGTGGTCGGCACCTGGTAAACCGCGCTGGCTTCTGGAATCAAGCAGCTTTGCACCGAGGCCTGTTCCTGTGCCGATGCGTCGCTGGCCAAAAGCGCAAACAAGGCGTGGCGCAAGGCCGACCAGGTTTGGGGCCCGGTCGACATAAAGGCGTTCAGGCTGGCCATCGAAGCCGTCTCCAGCGCCGCCGCTGCCGGGCCTTTAAGCAGCTTCTTGCTGTGCAGCGCGGCCAAGTCCAGCACTTGGTCGCCAATCGCCACGCCACCGCGCCAGAAGGTGAATTTGTCGCGTTCGGCAAACACGGCAAACGGCAGGTTTTGAATGGGGAAGCCGGCGTGCCCGTTGGCGCTGGCCAGCCAGCTGGTGGCTGATGGGTTGTGGGTGTGGTTGAGTTGGGTCATGACGGAATTTTGGTGAAGTTGGAACCTGTGGCCATGAATTTTTCGACGGGCCGCCCCTAGAAAAATTAGCCCCCTCGGGGGGCAGCGACCCGTGAAACGGTGGAGCGTGGGGGCAACAGTGCGTCATCAAAGATGGCAACCGCGCGGGTCCATCCAGCGGAAGCACCGCGAATCTTGTGGGGAAAACACGAGATATAAAACCCGGTGGGCGGCAACACTTCCAGGTTGTGCAGCTTCTCCAGGTGGCAATAACCGATGTCGCGCCCGGCTTTGTGGCCTTCCCAAATGAGCGAGGCGTCTTTGGTTTCGCCATATTTGACGGCGGTGTGAACAAAGGGCGCGTCCCAGCTCCAGGCGTCGGTGCCGGTGAGGCGGATGCCGCGCTCTAGCAAATACATGGTGGCTGCGTACCCCATGCCGCAGCCGCTGCTCACGTAGTCGGGGCTGCCGTATTTTTTGCCGGCGCGGGTGTTGATCACCACGATCTCTAAAGGCGAGAGCGTATGGGCAATTCGCTTAAGTTCGTCGTCAACGTCTTTCGCGGTGACGACATAACCGTCGGCAAAACCGGTGAAATCGAGCTTTACTGCAGGCTGGAAACACCAGTCCAGCGGCACCTCGTGGATGGCGATGGCGGGCTTCTTGTCGCCCAATGCTTTGTCCATGGTGCTGTGGAAGTGGTAGGGCGCATCGAGGTGGGTGCCGTTGTGGGTCGAGAGCGCCACAGTCTCCACCGCCCAGCCTTCGCCATCGGGCAGGTCGCCCTTTTGCAGGCCAGGAAAGAACGAGGCAATCTGCTCGCTCGTGCTCTCGTGGGTGAAGTATTGGATCTTCGGTGCGAAGGCGGGCGGGTCGCTCAGCACGTCGTTTTCAAGGAAGATCGAGAGGTCAACTAGTTTGCGGGGCATGGTGTCCTTCGTGCGTTGAAATCTGATGGCTAGGCGCAGCATCGGAATATGATGGGATTTTGATTATCACCATCTCTTCTTCATCCAGCCATGCCCACTTCTGCGACTGACGACTCTGCGAGCTTCGCCCCCCAAATCCGGCTCTACCAAGATTGGTTGCGCGACCAGCGCGGCTTGAAGTTCGGCTCGTATGACGAGTTGTGGCGCTGGTCGATCTCGGACTTGGACAGTTTCTGGCAAAGCATCTGGGACTACTTTGACATGCATTCGCCGACGCCGCACACTGCGGTGCTGAGGGAGCCCAAACAGCCCGATGGCCAGCCCAGAATGATCGACGCCAAGTGGTTTGAAGGCGCCACCGTCAATTACGCCGAGCAAATCTTTCGCCACGTGTTGGCCGCAGACAAAGCGGGCTGCATGGCCATCATCAGCCACAACGAAAAATCGCTCGGCACAACCGGCCCGCGTGAGATCAGCTGGCCGCAACTGCGCCAGCAGGTCGCGTCGCTCGCGCTGCAATTGCAGTCGATGGGCGTCAAGCCAGGCGACCGTGTCGCAGGTTACCTGCCGAACATCCCGGAGACGATGATCGCCTTCATCGCCACGGTGAGTATTGGCGGCGTCTGGAGCGTCTGCGCGCCCGACATGGGCACCCAAGCCGTGCTGGACCGCTTCAAACAGATCGAACCCAAAGTGCTTTTCGCGGTGGACGGCGTGACCTACGGCGGCAAAGACATCGACCGGCGCGAGGTGGTGCAGGAGCTGTGCGCCAACCTGCCCACGGTGACCCATTTGGTGCTGCACGACCCGCTTGGGCTGGATTTATCCACTATCAAATCAGAAGCTGCCCACGCGCGTTTTTCGAGACTTACAGCCCAAAATGACGCACAAACACAGGCTTTTGAGCCGCTCTGGTTGCCGTTTGACCACCCGCTGTGGATTGTTTATTCCAGCGGCACCACCGGTCTGCCCAAACCCATCGTGCACGGCCATGGCGGCACGACCATCGTGGCGCTCATGGGGCAAGGGTTGCACAACGAGCTGGGTGCGAGTTATTCAAAAAATAATTTTGGCGAACGGTTCCACTGGTACAGCTCAACCGGCTGGGTGATGTGGAATGCGCAAACCAACGGCTTGCTGTTTGGCGCCACTTGCTGCATTTTTGACGGCAACCCGGCCGGGCGCTCGGTGGACGAGGCGGGCAACAAACTCGCGCCAGACTGGAGCACGCTTTACCGTTTCGCTGCGGAAGTTGGCGTGACGTTTTTTGGCGCAGGCGCGGCGTTTTTTGCCAACTGCATGAAGGCGGGGCTGGACTTGTCGCAGTACCCCGGCTTGAAAACTGTGCGCGCGCTGGGCACCACCGGATCGCCCCTGTCAGCCGATGTGCAAAACTGGGGTGGCGAGCAGTTCAGAAAAGTTGCCGAAAAAGACAATGCCGCCGCGCCGGGCCGCCCCAAGCAAGGCGCGGCCCCCTCGGGGGGCAGGGAGCTACACGCAGTGAGCGACCGTGGGGGCGACATCTGGTGGGCGAATATTAGCGGGGGCACCGACTTCGCGGGTGCGTTCATTGGCGGCAACCGCGAATTGCCGCAAGTCCCCGGCGAAATGCAGTGCCGCATCCTCGGCTGCGCCGTTGAGGCTTGGGACGAACAGGGCGAGCCGGTGATCGGCGAAGTGGGTGAGCTGGTTTGCACCCGGCCGATTCCGTCAATGCCCTTGTATTTCTGGAACGACCAAGGCAACCAACGTTATTTGTCGAGTTACTTCGACATGTACCCCGGCAAAAACGGTTTGAGCGCACCCTGGCGGCACGGCGACTGGCTCAAGATCAACCCGATCGTCGGCAATGCCGGTGGCGGCTGCATCATCTATGGCCGCTCGGACGCCACCATCAACCGCTACGGTCTGCGCATGGGCACCAGCGAGCTCTACAGCGCAGTCGAAGCCCTGCCCGAGGTGCTCGACAGCATGGTGGTCGATCTCGAATATTTGGGCCGCGAGAGTTACATGCCTCTCTTTGTGGTGCTGCGCGATGGTGTGCCGCTTGACGACACGATGCGGGGCAAACTCAACAACGCCATCAAGGTGGCCCTCTCACCGCGTTTTGTGCCGAATGAGATTTTTCAGGTAACCGAGATTCCGCGCACGCTGTCAGGCAAAAAGCAGGAACTGCCGATCAAAAAACTCATGCTTGGCCAGCCGCTTGAAAAGGTTATCAACAAAGAAGCCATGGCCAACCCCGGTTGCCTGGATTGGTATGTGACGATGGCGCGTGCCCACACGGAGCGGGCGCGTGTTGCCGTATGACACTCGAATCTGACGTCCTTCCCGCTCTCGCCACAGACATAGAATCCCGGCTGCTCAACGAGGGTTGCGCGCGCAAGCGCCAAAGCCTGTGGATAGAAGTCGCGGCCGCCGCGGTTGGCGCTGTGCTCCTCTGGTCTTTCTTTCCAGCGGGGGCAATCCTCGCCTGGCTGGCGGCGATTGGGGTCGCCAGCGCGTTGGGCCTGGTTGTCTGCATGGCCTTCAAGCGCGCTGCGCCGCAAGGCGAAGGGCTAGCGCGCTGGCGGCTGGCGTTCATCGGGCAGGCGATCACAAGCGGGCTGGCCTGGGCGGTCGGGCCCGCATTGCTGCTGTGGCAATCCACCGCGCCGGGCGCGGGCGCCGTTGTGCTGGTTGGCACGTTGTTCGCCGTTTGCGCTGCGGCGATGGTGTCTTTGGTGCAGATCAAGTTGGCCATGCAGGCCTTTGTGGTTGCTGCGCTCTTGCCAGCGGCGGTCTCAGCCCTCCTTGCGCCGGGCGGTGGCGAGCGGGCGACCGGCATCGTTTTGATGGCCGGCATGGGTGTCTTCATCGCCTTGGGGCGCCTATTGGCAAACACCATGGAGCGGGAAGCTGAGGCCCAGGCGCGTTTGCAGGGCATTTTGGACAGGGCGCCGGATGCCATCGTCAACATCGATGACGCGGGGCAAATCACCGGCTTGAATCCGCGCGCGCAGGCGCTCCTGGGCTGGAGCCTGCAGGAGGTGGTGGGTTATGAATTTGACGGCATCGTCGAGTTGCGGCTTTTGAGCACGGGCGAAAAAGCCAACATCTTGGATCTGGCCGAGCCGCCCGGTTCAGGCTTCACCGGGCGGTTGGAGGTGCTGGTGGAGCGCCGAGGCGCAACGCCAGTGAACGCCGAAATTGCGGTGATCCGTTCGCAGGTTGGCCAGAAGCAGTTGTTCACGGCCTTTATCGCCGACATCACCCAGCGCGCAAATTCGGTGGCGGAACTTGCCGTTTTTCGCAGCGTGTTGGATTGCGCCAACCAGAGCGTCGTGATTGCCGACAGCAACGGGCGCGGCATCTACCAAAACCCCGCCCATGCTGCTGCCTTGGGGTATTCAGACGCAGAACTTTCCAGCGAGAAGTTTGAGTTGGCGCCGCGGGGCAGCAATTCGCAGGATGTTCTGGCGGACATCAATAATTCGGTGGCTGAAATCGGTTTTTGGAGCGGCGAGTTGCGCTTCCACCGCCAAGACGGCAGCCCGTTCGCCGCGCACAGCGACATTGGCTCGATTGCCGACGCCCAAGGCGAGGTTCAGTACCGGTTCAACATCTTCACGGACGTCACCCCGGCGCTGGCGCAGGCCGAGGCGTTGGGCGCGGCCAAAAACGAGGCGGAACGCGCAAACCGCGTCAAGTCCGAGTTCATCTCCAGCATGAGCCGCCAGTTGCGTGCGCCTCTTGACGCCGTTTTGGGCGGCGCCCAACGCATGGAACTCGACGCCACGCTCAGTGCCGAGCACCGCGCCAGCCTGGCGGAAATCACCCAAGGCGGCCATCAAATGCTCGAACTGATCACGGAGGTGCAGGATCTCGCCCAAATTGAATCGGCCAGCATTGCCCTGTCGCCAGAGCCGCTCTTGGCGGGCAAGGCGATAGACGAATGCTGGCTGATGCTGCAACCACTGGCAGCGGCGCGAAAGGTGGGTGTTCGCAAACAGGTGCCCCAAGGTGTGCGTGTGATGGCGGATCGCGTTCGCCTCAACCAGGTGCTTCTCAACCTGATGTCCAACGCCATCAAACACAGCCGCGAGAACAGTGAAATCGGTGTTCAAGTAACGCTGATTAACGCGAGAACAGTTCGTTTTGAGGTGCGGGGCGCTGCCGCTGGCGAGGGACGCGACAACGGCCTCGGCCTGGGCATCGCCTCGCAATTGGTGGTTTTGATGGGCGGCCAGGCGGGCCTCCATACGGGCGCGCAAAGCCAGTTGGGCGCGGGCGCTGAATTCTGGTACGAATTGCCGGCGGACACGGTGGGCATGCTGGAGGAGCTGAGCGAGCCGGAGCCGGCCAGCGCCCTGCCCGCCCCCGACCGCAATGTTCGCCACGTCCTGTACATTGACGACAGCGAACTCAATTTGAAGCTGGTCGAGAAACTTCTGGCCAAGCGCCCGCACATCCAGGTCACCACAGCGCTCACTCCGGGCCTGGGCATTCAACTGGCGCTGGCGCGCAAGCCAGACCTGATCTTGCTGGACATCAACATGCCAGCCATGGACGGCTACCAGGTGCTCGACATTCTCAAGAGTTATGGCCGCACCAAAAACATCCCGATCATCGCCGTGACAGCCAACGCCATTCCCCAAGACATGGAGAAGGGCGCCGCGTCACAGCTGGACGCCTACATCACCAAGCCGCTGGATGTGCCGAAGTTTCTGGCTGCGGTGGATTTTTGGCTCGAACAGCGCCAATCCGCGCACGCTTGAACTCAGCCCGCCCGCGCTGCCGCCTCCGCTGCATACTTTTGCGTGGCCGCCTCCACCGCCTTGCTGTGGATCTCGGCCAGTTCAGGCCGCGCCGCACGCGCCCGGTCTGCCGCGCCCTGCGTTGCCATGTGCCCCTGCCAGCGCGGGAACACATGGCGGGCAATCA
>JANOYE010000178.1:0-1879 GCA_031428695.1 Rhodoferax sp.
GTGACGCGCAACCCGTTTGACCTGAGCAAAACGGCAGGCGGCAGCAGCGGCGGCGCGGCGGTGGCGCTGGCCACGCGCATGTTGCCGGTGGCTGACGGCTCCGACTTCATGGGCAGCCTGCGCAACCCGGCGGGTTGGAACAACGTTTACGGCTTTCGCCCGAGCCAGGGCCGCGTGCCGATGTGGCCGGCGAATGACGCCTTCATCAGCCAGCTGGGCACTGAAGGGCCGATGGCGCGCACCGTGGACGACCTCGCGCGGCTGCTTGAAATTCAATCGGGTTACGATTCACGTGCTCCACTTTCGATAGCTGGTAACGCCCATTATTCGAGACTTGATGGCCCGTTTGACTTAAAAAAATCAAGAATCGGCTGGCTTGGCGACTTGGGCGGTTATTTGGCCATGGAAGACGACATTTTGGGCATTTGCGAGCAGGCTTTGAAGCGCTTGGAAGGCTTGGGCAGTGGCGTCGAACCCATCGCTCTTGGTACGGCACCTGGCGCGGTTTGGCAGAGCTGGCTGGTCTGGCGCCGCGCCCTGGTGGCCAGCCGCATCGCGCCGCATTTGCTCAAGCCGGGCAACCGCGCGTTGATCAAACCTGAGGCCTTGTGGGAGCATGACCAGTCGCTGAGCCTTACCGGCAACGAGTTGATGGCCGCCAGCGTGCAGCGCACGGCGTTTTACCAGCACATGCTCAAGCTGTTCGAGACGCACGATTTTCTGGCGCTTCCGACGGCTCAGGTGTGGCCGTTTGACGCCGCGATGCGCTGGCCCCAGGAGATCAAATCTGCCAGCGGCGTGCGCGTTATGGACACCTACCACCGCTGGATGGAGGTGACGATTTACGCCACCTTCGCCGGGCTGCCTTGCATCAGCCTGCCTGCAGGCTTCAGCGCGCAGGGCCTGCCGATGGGTTTGCAGATCATCGGGCGTCCTCAGGCGGATGCCGAGGTGTTGCGACTGGCGCGGGCGTATGAAGGTGTGGCGGGGGAGGTTTTGGAGAGGCGCGCCTCAATTGCAGCGGCCCAATGACATGACGCCGTCGTTCAGCGGGTAAAACCTGAAGTTGTAGGTTCCGTCTGCGTTTAGCTTGATGTACCCGCTGTTCATCTGAGAAGAATGCAGAACGACGTAGGCGCCTGCGCTGTCCCAGTCAACACGGCCGTTCTCGAATTGCCTTCTCAGGCTCTCGGCTTCAGGGGCAGAATCGATCAAACCGTGCGTGCGCGTCGCCCGAAGTTTGAACGCGAACGTTTCGATGGAAGTCTGGCCAGCGCAGGACACGTGCATATTGGCGCAAAAGAAGGGCAGGATCGGCTTGCAGGAGACTTCGCCGGTTTGCCTGAGCTTGGCGATGGCGCTTTGGGGCGCATCCTTGCCGATGGCGAAGCTGGCAAGGCTGAACGCGGCCAAGCCCAGGGCAAGGCGACGGGTTGCGGTCGGGTTCATGGTGGCGAGGTCGAGCGATGTGAGGGCGCCGGGCCTATGTCTTGCAGCGGCATCTCATTGGTTTTTGCATCAATCATACCCAAATTGGGGTTTTTTTAATCGATTTTCTTGGATTTTTGAATATTTTAAAGAAAATTAGCATTCCAAGTCACGTATTTATTGATTTTCGTGCTATATAAATAGTAGCATTCAAATTTAACCATCAACCCGAGTCAATCTTCGATTCCCGCTTTGATCACCCCTTGGGAAGCGCTTGGATTGAGTTTTTCCACGCGAAATCGGGCAAAAGCTCAATTTTGACGCCATGGCAGGCCCCGATGGCGCCAGCCGCCTTTTTGGCCCCGGTGTGCCTGCCCATCCGGGTCGCCTTCAAAACCTTCCAGAATGTTGTAGGCCTCGACGCCCAGCTCGGTGGCGCGTTTGGCGGCGG
>JANOYE010000179.1:0-55330 GCA_031428695.1 Rhodoferax sp.
CGCATCGAGGGTTCGCCGTTGGCTGTGAGGCAGCGGCCTAACGGAATACGAAGGGACTTCCCACTTCCAGGTAACGGCATCAAGTGCCAAGATTGGGTTGTTGATTCAATCTGAAACCTTTTGAAGAAGAAGTCCTCAGAACCAAGATGACACGAGTTGGTGCCGATCTGGCAAAGCGCGTTATCCAGGTTCACGCCGTCGATGTCGGCGGCAAGCTGGTGACCAACAGAGCCTTGGCGCGCGACAAATTCATTGCCTGGTGTGCGCAGCTACCCGCCGGTTGTCTGGGTGGCCATGGAGGCCAGTTCCAGCGCCCACCACTGGGCTCGCAAGGGGCTGTCGGCCATCATCGTGGACTAGCATCCAAAGGCGATCCGGGCGATATCGAACCAGGCCGCCATACTCGACCACGGCACGGTCGTGCACAGCGGCAAAGCGCAGAGTCTGCTGGAATCGCCCGAGCTGCTGGACCGATTGTTGGGCGTGCTACGTTGATCAGAATTTGCTATATAAAAAGTAGCTAACTATCTATATAATACGAGAGCTATAGGCTCGGGACGGGGAAGTCCCTTTCATTCGTTAGACCTCCTCATCCACGCCCATGCGGGGTTCCGTACACTACGAGTATGGCCCAAGCAACAATCAGCCAGTTTCGCCACCTGATTCGCACTCTTAATTATGTTGTTTCCGCCCACGCGGCTGAGGAACTTGACGATGACAACCTCTGCATCCTTGATCTCGAAAACATCATCCTCACGGGGCAAATCTCCGAGCGCCAGCGCGACGCCCGAACGCGCGAAGTCAAGTGCGTTGTCAGCGGCATCGCACTCGACGGATCGCCCGCGCAAGCCATCGTCAAAGTTGGTCTCGCCGGCAAGCTCTTCATCATCACCGTCTACCTCTGTTGAGAACCGCTGTGCCAACTGCGCAAACACGTCTTTGCAACTCAAGCGCGTTACACGCAGCTTTGGCAAAGGATCGGCTTTGTTGGTGATTGAGGCCATCCCAATGTGGTCGTGTTCTAGTTGTGGCGAATCCTACTTTTCTGCGCAGACCATGCATGAAATCGAGCGCATCAAAGCCCTTCGAAAGTCGGTCGCAGTCGATCGCTCAGTTTCTGTTGCTGCCTTTGAAGCGGCGGATGTCTAACGGAATACGAAGGACTTCCCACTTCCAGGTGGACTTGTTGAAGCGCCTTACCGAGGTGACTCAGTCGCTCGCAAAGAAAGCCGTTGAGTAAAGAGGCATAACTTTAGGTGCAGCGGACGCCTATCGGCGCCGCTGACCACGACGTTAAAAATCCACCAAGCGCGGTGATTGGGCTGTGCGACCGGGCTTTGGCGTGGAAGGCGCGTGGAAGCTGTCTGTCAGTCAACTCAAAAAATGGCCAAGCGCCAGCTTGACCCATTTTTCAACACCGCGCGTGATTCCACCCCAAAACCGCATGCGCATGGCCCGGTCGCCGTGCGGAGGTCAATCAAGCCAACTCTTCTTTAGTTTGCGAAACGCTACAAAATAAATAGCATAAAAGCGCCATTTCCCGTGACTTGAAGGCCGATTTAACTTAAAATTCCGAAAAATTAGAGCAAATAGCGCCTAATAGTACCCAATTTGGGTATTATTTCTCCAGCGCAACCGTCGCCTGCAACTGCCCCTGCAACTGCCCCTGCAACGGCGCCTGCAACTGCCCCTGCGCCCGCTCCTGCGCCATCTGCTCCTCAAATTGCGCGCGGCCCACTTTCACCGTGGCGATCAGTTTGGCGCGGTCCTTGTAGTGCGGGCGCATCTGCTCAAAGAGCGCCAGGTTGTGCTCTTTGAAGCGCTGAACGGTGCTGGCGACTTGCTCGGGAGGGTGGCCGAGCAGTGCCAGCACACTGGCGCCGCTTTGCAGGCTGGACTCGAACAACTCCCGCTGCACAAACTGCACACCCCGTTCACGCAACTCGTGCCAGTGCGTCACGTCACGCGCGCGGGCCACGAGTTGCAGGTTGGGAAAGTGTTCGCGCGCCAAGTCAACAATCTCCAGGCACTGTTCCTTGTCGTCCACGGCGATCACCAGCACCCGGGCGGTGGCCGCGCCCGCCGTGCGCAACAAATCCAGCCTT
Source organism: Rhodoferax sp. (assembly GCA_031428695.1). Lineage (GTDB taxonomy): Bacteria > Pseudomonadota > Gammaproteobacteria > Burkholderiales > Burkholderiaceae_C > JANYCG01. The sequence continues at coordinate 2,106 of JANOYE010000179.1, forward strand.
GAGGCGTCGCCATAAAAAACGCGGTAACCAAAATTGCGCGCCGCTCCGATCATCTCGGCGTCGTGGTCCAGCACGGTGCAGGTGTGGCCCTGCGCGATCAGCATGCGGCCAATGATCTGGCCGTAACGGCCAAAGCCGGCGATCACGATGGGGGCGGTTTGTTGTTCGCTGATTTCGTCGAGTTGTGGCACACCACAGTCGGCAAAACGCGGCAGCAGCAGTTTGTCGATGGCCACCAGAATCAGCGGGCTCAGGAGCATTGACACGGCGACCGCGCCGATCAATAACGAGGCCGTTTCTGGTGGAAAAACTTTGGCGCCACTGGCCGCCTGAAACACCACAAAGGCAAATTCGCCGCCCTGCGCCAGCAGCAGGGTGAAGACCGGGCGGTCTTGAAACGGCAGGCCGATGGCGCGGGCCAGGCCATAAATCACCAGCGCCTTGACGGCCATGAAGGCGACGACGACAGCCGCCATCAAGCCTGGCGACTTGAGCAAGATGCCAACGTCAATGCTCATGCCCACGGCGATGAAAAACAAGCCCAGCAACAGGCCTTTGAACGGCTCAATGTCGGTCTCCAGCTCGCGCCGGTATTCGCTTTCTGCCAACAACACACCCGCCAAAAACGCGCCCAGGGCCATCGAGAGCCCGACAAACTGCATCAACGCCGAGATGCCCACCACCAAGAGCAGAGACGCCGCCGTGAAGATTTCTGGCGTGTGTGAACGCGCGATCCAGCGGAACAGCGGCCGCAACAACAAGCGCCCGCCCAACACGATGGCCCCGATAGTTGCTATGATTAACATAGCTTCTTGCGCAATATTTACGAGACTTGAACCGTCATTGGCACCCGAGCCACCGTAAGATGCCGCCAACAGAGGCAACAGCGCCAAGATGGGGATCGCCGCCACGTCCTGAAACAGCAAAATCGAAAACCCGGCTTGGCCGCTGGAGGTGGGCAGCAGATTGCGTTCACCCATCACCTGCAAGGCGATGGCGGTGCTGGAAAGCGCCAGGCCCAGGGCAGCCACCAAGGGCGCGCGCCAGCCGCCAAACATGTCGGGCGCCCAGCGGCCCAGCAGGTAAAACACCACAAACAGCACCGCCGCGCAGCCCAGCACCTGGGCGCTGCCCCAGCCGAAGATGGGCCGGCGCAGGCTCCACAGGCGTTTGGGCTCCAGCTCCAGGCCCACGAGGAAGAGCATCAGCACCACGCCAAACTCGGCGAAATGCAGGATGTCTTCCACATTGGTCACCAGGCCCAAGCCCCAGGGCCCGATGGCCAGCCCAGCCGCCAGGTAGCCAATGATGGCGCCCAGGCCCAGCGCTTTGGAGAGCGGCACGGCGATGACGGCGGCGCTCAGGTAGATGAGCGAATTGATCAACCAGGAGGGTGAGTTTTCCATGGCGATAACATACCATCCGAACTCGATTTCCTGCAAATTACCCAAACAACCGGGAGCACGCCATGCCGATCGTGGTCATTGCAAATCCAAAAGGCGGCGTCGGCAAGTCCACGCTGGCGACCAATGTGGCGGGCTATTACGCAGCCCAAGGCCACGCCGTGATGCTGGGAGACGTAGACAGGCAGCAGTCGGCCAAACTTTGGCTGGGGCTTCGGCCGCCCAACGCGCGGCCCATCACCAGCTGGGAGGCCAGCGCCGACAGCATCGTCAAACCGCCCAAGGGCACGACGCATGTGGTGCTTGATACCCCAGCCGGCCTGAACGGCTGGCGCTTCAGTGACGTGATGAAAATGGCGACAAAAGTCATCGTGCCGCTGCAGCCCAGTGTGTTTGACATCTTTGCCACAGGTGCGTTTCTGGACGAGCTGGCGGCCAACAAACACGCCGGGCACCTCCAAGTGGCGCTGGTGGGCATGCGCGTGGACGAACGCACCATCGCCTCAGGCAAACTGCATGAATTTGTCGAATCGCTCAAACTGCCGGTGCTGGGCTACGTGCGCGACACGCAAAACTACGTCCATCTTGCGGCGCGCGGGCTCACCTTGTTTGACGTGGCGCCGGGGCGGGTCGAGAAAGATTTGACACAGTGGCAACCCATCTGCAAATGGCTCGATAAATAAACACTTGATAGGAGACAAAATGAGAACATTTCAAACCATCGCCGACTTGGCGGATTGCGTCGGGCAAGACGTGGGCGTGAGTGAATGGATCACCATCACGCAGGAGCAGGTCAACAAATTCGCCGACGCCACGGGTGACCACCAGTGGATCCACGTCGACGTGGAGCGCTCAAAAGCCGGCCCGTTCGGCGCGCCCATCGCGCATGGTTTCTTGACGCTCTCGTTGTTGCCCAAACTCATGGCCAACACCTTTGAGGTGGTGCAAAAGGGCATGGGTGTGAATTACGGCCTGAACAAAGTGCGCTTCACCTCGCCCGCGCCCGTGGGTTGCCGTCTGCGTGGTCGGCTCAAGCTGCTGAAGGCCGAAGACATTGACCGCAACGGCAAACAGTTCACCTGGGCTGTCACCGTGGAGCGCGAAGGCTCGGTAAAACCGGTGTGTGTGGCCGAGTCGATTGGGCGCAGTTACCCCTGAAAGCCGTTTTGCCGCCAGGCCTCGAACACGGTCACGGCGACGGCGTTGGACAAATTCAGGCTGCGTTGGCCGTCGCGCATCGGCAGTTTGAGCCAATTCGTCGCATTGATCTGAGCCCGAACGGCATCACTCAGGCCTTTGGTTTCCGAGCCGAACACCAACCAGTCGCCGGGCTGAAACGTCGCGGCAAACACTGAGTTTTCCCCTTTGGTTGTGAGCGCAAACAGACGCTCAGGCGCAGGCTTTTCCGCGTCGGCAAACGCTTGCCACCCGGCGTGGCGAAGCACCCGCGTGTACTCGTGGTAGTCCAGCCCAGCGCGGCGCAACTGGGCGTCTTCCATCGTGAAGCCCAGTGGTTCGACGAGGTGCAAACGGCAACCCGTGTTGGCCGCCAGGCGGATCACGTTGCCGGTGTTGGGCGGAATTTCTGGCTCGACGAGGACGATGTTGAACATGGGTGCAAAGTGGCTTAACGTGACTATTCGAGTGCGGTTCTGGCGAACACCAGGCCGGTGATGTTTGCGGCACCCGAAGTGCGCAAGGCGCGGGCGGCAGCAAACAACGTGGCGCCGGTGGTCATCACGTCATCCACCAGCACGACGCGTTTGCCGCGAATTTGAGCGGTCACAAGCGGGTCAATTGCAAAGGCGTCTTGCACTTCTGTCAAACGCGCGGCGCGATCCAGCAGGCTTTGCGCGGGGGTGTCTTTGATGCGCAAGAGCAGGCGAGACCGTGTTTTTGCCGGCTCCAACGCCATCGCCAGTTCCAGCGCTTGGTTGAAGCCGCGGCCCTTCAAGCGGGTTTGGCTCAAGGGCAGGGGCAGCAGCAAATCGGCGTTTTCCAGCGCGGATTCGACGCCGGGCATGCTTTTCATGATGACGGCAAACATGCTTGCCCAGCCCGGCGCGTCCTTGAATTTGAAGTTCATCACAAGGTCTTGCCAGGGAAAGCCGTAACCGACGGCGGTCAGGCAGTGGTCCAGCGGCGGCGGCGCCAACACACAGGCGCCGCACCGCAAAACGGATCCCATGACCGGCAGGGCGCAGGTTTGGCAACGCGGCTCGGGTTGCCCAAACTCAGCCACACACTCTTCGCAAATTGGCAAAGGCGTGGGCCAGGCGCGGCACACGGCGCATTGGCTCGTAGGCAGCGCGCTGGCGCGGTCGATCAACTGGCGAAACATAGGACGAACATTGGATTGAGCACCGGGTCAATATACTCGCGGCAGCACATCATCCAATTGACCGATATTGGCCAAAATTGGCATTTTCGAGTCCCGCCAAATTCGCCCCCAGCACTTTTTATGCCTGCCGAGCGCCCCCCCACCATCGAACCTGCAGCCGCCGCGCGCTGGCAGAACATCGCGTCGCTGCCGTCACCCTGGCTGCACGAAGAGGTGGCGCGGCGCATGGAGGAGCGGCTGGATCTGATCCGGCTCGTGCCCAAAACTTGGGCCCATTGGGAGCCCGTGCACGGGGGCATGGCTGCGCACGAGCTGCTGATGCGACGTTACCCGGAGTCCGAGTGTTTTATGGCGCTAAGTCACGAAAAACATGCGCAAGAAGCTATAAAAAACATAGCTAAACCCTGGTGGCAACCCGCCCGCTGGAAGGCTTCGCGAACCCGGTTTGAAGCGCCGCCCGAGGGCGCCGTTCAGATGGTGTGGGGCAACATGGCCCTGCACATGGTGGCAGACCCGCAGGCGCTGATTGCCCAGTGGCACAAGGCGCTGGCGACCGATGGCTTCTTGATGTTCTCGTGTTTTGGCCCCGACACCTTGCGTGAACTGTGCGCGTTTTACCCGCAAATGGGCTGGCCCGCGCCGTCACATGAGTTCACCGACATGCACGATTGGGGCGACATGCTGGTCGCCAGCGGCTTTGCTGAACCTGTAATGGACGTCGAACACATCACTTTGACCTACGAGACTCCTGAGCGGCTGCTTGCCGAGCTGCGCAGCTTGGGGCGCAACCTGCATCCAGCGCGGTTCCCGGCGCTGCGCGGCCGCCGCTGGCTCGCGCATTTGCACAACGCGCTGCGGGAACATCTGGCCGATCCGCAAAACGGTGGCCGCCTTAAATTGACGTTTGAAGTCATTTACGGCCACGCCATCAAGCCGCAAAAGCGTTTGGCCGTGCGCCCAGAGCTGAACATTTCCTTGGATGAGATGCGCCGCGCCTTGCGCAGCGGCAAGACCGACAAGCCTTGAGGCTTTCACCCGCAAATCGGGCCAAAGCGGTCGGCTACAATCTCCCGGTTGCATTCCAGGGGGAATACCCTTGAGTGATTGACCCTGTGTGTGAATAAGTGTCGAATTTTGTAGGTTTTTGCCGCGCTGGTCGATTGGGCGTGGAAATCTTCGGGAAATCTCCAGGAAGTCTTCGGAAAATCTTCGGAAAAAGCTTCAGGTACTAGGCGTGACAGACTTGATTTTTCGCTTCGCTACGGTTCAGGCTACGGTGACAGGCCAAAGCATCCAGTGGTTTCTGCAGCGCAATTGCTCGGTTACACCGGGTCAGTTGGGTTGGCTGTACCTGTCCATGAGTGTGGCGTCTTTGGGCATCGGCACGGCGTTCTGGTTTCAGGGGGCGACCTTTGTGTTGCCTTTTGCCTGGGCCGAGTTGATCGCGGTGGGCGTGGCGTTTTTGGTGTATGCCCGCCATGCCGGCGACCGCGAGCGGATTTCGCTGGCGGGCCCGCAATTGGTGGTGGAGCTGGAAACGGCGGGAAAACTGGAGCGCACCGAGTTCAACCGCGAATGGGTTCGGGTTGAGCCACGCCAGGGCGACGGTTCGCTGATCGAGCTTTCCGGGCAAGGCCGCAGCATCAACATCGGGCGTTATGTGCGCCCGGAGTTGCGGCCGCAGTTGGCGCGTGAAATTCGAATGGCGTTGCGCGGCGCGTAGAGGTTTTGACTGGCATCGAATTTTGGGCATCGAATTGACAACAAATATAGGCAATGAAGAAGTGAACACGATGAAGAGCATTTTCAATAAATTCAACCTGTTTGTGCTGGCGCTTGCGGGTTGGGCCGGTTCTGTTGCGATGACGGCGGCGCACGCTGTCAACAACTTGCCGGGCGGCCCGGCGGTCAACCAGCTCAACCTTCACCCGGCGGTGACCAAAATTGCCGAAGAACAGGCTTGGCTGCACTGGTTCATGATGATCGTCTGCTCGGTGATTTTTGTCGCCGTGTTTGGCGTGATGTTCTATTCCATCTGGAAACACCGCAAAGACAAGGGTTACAAGGCGGCGAATTTCCATGAATCGGTCACGGTCGAGATCATTTGGACGATCGTTCCCTTCATCATCGTGATCCTGATGGCGCTGCCTGCCACCAAGGTGATCGTGGCCATGAAAGACACCACCAACGCCGACCTCACCATCAAAGCCACCGGTTACCAGTGGAAATGGGGTTACGACTATTTGAAGGGCGAAGGCGAGGGCATCGGTTTCGTCTCGCAGCTCGACAGCACCCACCGTGAAATGTCCAACAACGGCGGCCCCAAGCCGGGCCAGGTGGTCGATGACTACCTGCTCAAGGTAGACAACCCGCTGGTCGTGCCAGTGAACAAAAAAGTGCGCGTGATCGTCACCGCCGTGGACGTGATCCACGCCTTCATGGTGCCCTCATTCGGCATCAAACAAGACGCCATCCCCGGCTTCGTGCGCGACACCTGGTTCCGCGCGGAAAAAATCGGCGACTATTACGGCCAATGCGCCGAGTTGTGCGGCAAAGAGCACGCCTACATGCCGATCCACGTGAAGGTGCTGTCGGCAGGAGATTACGCCAAGTGGGTGGACGGCGAGAAGAAAAAACAGGCCGCAAAACTCGACGACCCGACCAAAGTCTGGACGGCGGACGACATCATCAAACGCGGCGAAAAGGTCTACGCCGCCAACTGTGCCGCCTGCCACCAGGCCAACGGCAAAGGCGCAGGCCCGATCAAAGCGCTTGACGCTTCGCCGGTTGTCCTCGACGCCGACAAAGGCAAGGAAATCGCCGTGCTGCTCAACGGCCAGAACCAAGGCGCGATGCCGGCCTGGAAACAACTGAGCGACACCGATATTGCAGCCGTGATCACCTTCACCAAAAACACCTGGTCCAACAAGACCGGCCAACTGGTGCAGCCCTCGGAAATCGCTTCGGCACGCAAGTAGGCCTGCAATTTTCAGCCACCGAGCCAGCCATTTCGCCTGCCCTGCAGCACGTCAAAGAATTTAGAGCATTGAGAAGGAATCCAGCATGAGCGCCGTTTTAGACAACCACGACCACGCCCACGGCGCAGATCACCACGACGATCATGCCCACCATGGCGCCCCCGCCGGCTGGCGCCGTTGGGTGTTTGCCACCAACCACAAAGACATCGGCACACTGTATTTGTTGTTCGCCTTCACCATGTTGATGTTTGGCGGCGTGTTGGCGCTGATGATTCGCGCCGAGTTATTCCAGCCTGGCCTGCAATTGGTCAACCCCGAGCTCTTCAACCAGCTTACCACCAAGAACGGCGTGGTGATGGTGTTTGGCGCCATCATGCCGGCCTTTGTCGGCTTCGCCAACTGGATGATCCCGCTGCAAATCGGCGCGCCAGACATGGCCTTTGCCCGCATGAACAACCTGAGCTTCTGGCTGGTGATCCCGGCGGGGGTGTTGGTGATCTTGTCGTTCTTCATGCCGGGCGGCGCACCCGCTGCCGGCTGGACGTTTTACGCGCCACTCACGCTGCAAATGGGCCCCAGCATGGACGCCGGCATTTTTGCCCTGCACATTTTGGGTGCCAGCTCGATCATGGGCTCCATCAACATCATCGTCACCATTCTCAACATGCGCGCCCCTGGCATGACGCTGATGAAGATGCCAATGTTCTGCTGGACCTGGCTCATCACAGCCTACCTGCTGATCGCCGTGATGCCTGTGCTCGCGGGCGCCATCACCATGACGCTGACCGACCGCCACTTTGGCACCAGCTTCTTCAATCCGGCTGCGGGTGGCGACCCGGTCATGTTCCAGCACATTTTCTGGTTCTTCGGCCACCCCGAGGTCTACATCATGATCTTGCCGGCGTTCGGCATCGTCAGCCAAGTGGTGCCGGCCTTTGCCCGCAAACGCCTGTTTGGTTACGCCTCGATGGTGTATGCCACGTCGTCCATCGCCATTTTGAGTTTCATCGTGTGGGCGCACCACATGTTCACCACCGGCATGCCGGTGACCGGCCAGCTCTTCTTCATGTACGCCACCATGTTGATTGCGGTGCCCACGGCCGTGAAAATCTTCAACTGGATCGCCACCATGTGGCAAGGCTCCATGACGTTTGAAACGCCGATGTTGTTCGCCGTCGGCTTCATTTTTGTGTTCACCATGGGCGGCTTCACCGGTTTGATTCTGGCCATGGCGCCGATTGACATCCAGCTGCAAGACACCTATTACGTGGTGGCGCATTTCCACTACGTGCTGGTGGCCGGCTCGCTGTATGGCATGTTCGCCGGTTATTACTACTGGGCGCCGAAATGGACGGGCGTGATGTACTCTGAGACACGCGGCAAGATCCACTTCTGGTGGTCGCTGATCGCCTTCAACGTCACCTTCTTCCCGATGCACTTCCTCGGCCTGGCGGGCATGCCGCGCCGTTATGCCGACTACCCAATGCAGTTTGCCGATTTCAACGCTTTGGCTTCCGTGGGCGCATTTGCCTTCGGTTTGGCCCAGGTGTATTTCTTCTTCTTCATCGTGTTGCCTGGCATGCGCGGCAAGGGCGAGCCTGCGCCACAAAGCCCGTGGGAAGGCGCTGAAGGCCTGGAGTGGGAAGTGGCCTCACCTGCGCCGTTCCACACCTTCGAAACGCCACCGAAGTTGAACGCAGCAGCGAACAAAGTCATCGCTTGAGACGGCTAAGCCAATGACCCCCGAACAAAAAAGAGCGAACCGCAAAACAGGCTTTGTCCTGGGCTCGATTGCGCTCGCGTTTTTGCTCGGGTACTTTGTCAAAATGGCGCTGTTGGGCAAATGAACGCCCAGTGCGCGGCGGCTTGACCGATGAACCTGAAACTTGAAAACGCAAGGCTGCTGGGCAAACTTGCCGTGGTCACAGCGGGCATGTTTGGTTTTGGTTACGCGCTGATTCCCTTGTACAAGGCGATTTGCGAAGCCACCGGCATCAACATCCTGGCGCTGGGCGACACCAACCTGCCCGGCGCTAAAAAGCTGACCGCCAAAGACGTGGCCAACACACAGGTGGACATGTCACGCACCATCACGGTTGAGTTTGACGCCAATGCGCGCGGCCCGTGGGAATTCAAGCCGCAAAAATCATCGATACAGGTGCATCCGGGCGAGCTGGCCACGGTGATGTACGAGTTCCAGAACACGCAAAACCGCCGCATGGCCGCGCAGGCGATCCCCAGTTATGCGCCGATGCAGGCCGCCGCGCATTTCAACAAGCTGGAGTGTTTTTGCTTTCAGCAGTACACGCTGGACCCAGGCGAAAAAAAGCAATGGCCAGTGGCCTTTGTGATCAACCCGAAGTTGTCGCGCGACGTGACCACCATCACCTTGTCGTACACGTTTTTTGAAGTCGGCAGCAAGACGCCTGCGGCGCCCACGGCTGATGCGCCCTCGCATAGTGTCAAGCCGCCGGTGGCTGGACTGGCTGCATTGACGGGGGCGGGCGCATGAGCCAAAGCAACCCCCGCGCCCACAAGCCTGTAATGTCGCCGGTGGTGTCGCCGATGACGTCATTCGGTCGCAGCATCAAAACTGTCGCCTGGTCGTTTTTGGGCATCCGCAAGCGCAGCGAATTTGAGAATGACTTGGCCCGCGTCAACCCGCTGCACGTGATCGTGGTGGCGGTGGCTGCGGTGTTGATGTTTGTTTTTGGTTTGATTTTTTTTGTGAATTGGGTGGTCGCGAAATAGCGGCTTTCCTGAAGTTTGATTTTTTGAAAAAGGTTTGGAGCTGACATGAGTTCAACATCCCACGGCGCGGCTGGTCATACAACGCCGTACTACTTTGTACCCAACCCGTCGCGCCACCCGGCCATGGCGGCACTTGGCCTGTTCTTCACATTCTTCGGCGGGGCGCAGTGGATGAACGGTGCCGGCTGGGGCCAGTGGGTGATGACGGCCGGCCTGGTGTGGTTCCTCTGGGTGCTGTTCAGCTGGTTCAGCGACGCCATCGCGGAGAGCGAAGGGCATCAGTACGGGCACAAGATCGACATCTCGTTCCGCTGGAGCATGAGCTGGTTTATCTTTTCGGAGGTGATGTTTTTTGGCGCGTTCTTCTCGGCTCTGTGGTGGGTGCGCGGGCACTCGGTGCCAGCCTTGGGCAGCTTGGAAAATGCGGTGCTTTGGCCTGACTTCAAAGCCGTTTGGCCCAGTGTCGCCGCTGGGGTGACAGCAGCGCCTGCTGCCATCATCGAGCCCTTCACGACGATGACACCGTTTTGGCTGCCGACCATCAACACTGCTTTGTTGTTGTCGTCAGGCGTTACCCTAACCATCGCCCACCATGCGCTGCAACACAATAACCGCGCCCGCACCATTGCGTTCATGTGGGCAACCGTCGCGTTGGGCCTGGTCTTCCTCTTTGTGCAAGGTTACGAATACGCCCACGCCTACAGCGACTTGAACCTCAAGCTCACCTCCGGCGTTTATGGCTCGACCTTCTATATGCTCACCGGGTTTCACGGCTTTCACGTGTTTGTCGGCATGTTGATGTTGTTCTTCATCACGATTCGCTTGCACAAAGGCCATTTCACGGCAGACCGCCACTTCGGTTTTGAAGGCGCGGCCTGGTACTGGCACTTTGTGGACGTGGTCTGGTTGGGTCTTTACATCCTCGTTTACTGGTTGTAAGCGGGCCTCGACGACAAAAAAAGGCACCGCTTGCGGTGCCTTTTTTGATGGTTTATTGGATCGTTTCTTAGGCAATTAATCGATAAAAATCATTTGTTGAGTGGAATCCCGGTCGGCTGCACGTAGCCCAATTTCCAGGCGATCAAAACGCAAACAAACAGAAAGATCGAAATGCCAACCCGCAGCGCCAAAGCGCGAAACATGTTGGTCGATTTTTGCTTGTCGTCCGAGGCGTCTTTGCCACCCCGCATCATGAAAAACAACGCGCCCCCCAAACTGCCCAGAATCGCGATGAAAGCCAGAACGACGAAGTACTTCATGAGCCAGATTATCCCGTGACTGCCGGAATGAAATCACCGTGACGAAGCGCACCAAATTTTGGCTGATAACCGTGGCGGCACTGGTTGGCGTTGTGCTGACCTTGTCGCTCGGGCGCTGGCAACTCTCGCGGGCGGCGCAAAAGGAGGCGCTGCAAGCCGCCATCGCCACTCAGGGCCAACTCGCCCCCCTGAACAATGCCGATCTGCTCGCAGCCCAGCTCACCACCCGCGGCGCCGGCTCAAACCAGGGCGCACAGACCCCCTCGCAAATTCACCGGCGTGTCAAATTGGCCGGTTCCTGGGTTCCGGCGAACACGGTGTTTCTGGACAACCGCCAAATGGACGCCAAACCCGGTTTTTATGTCGTCACGCCGCTGCGTTTGCAAGGTTCCGCCCAGGCGGTGTTGGTGCAACGCGGTTGGGCGCAGCGCGATTTTCAGGATCGCAGCCGCTTGCCCGCCATCGACACGCCTTCGGGCTCAGTTGAAATCGAAGGCCGCGTGGCACCGCCACCCGCCAAGCTGGTTGACCTTGGCTCAGACGGGAAAGGGCCGATCCGGCAAAATCTGGACATGACAGCCTTCGCAAACGAGACCGGCTTAGGCCTACTGCCAGTGTCCGTCGTTCAAACCAAGGCCCCAGCCGGTGGCCTGGCCCTGAATGACGGCTTGTTGCGCAACTGGCCGGTGCCGGCGTCAACCGCCAGCAAAAACTACGGCTACGCCGTTCAATGGTTTGCGTTGAGCGCCTTGATTGCGGTTTTGTACGGCTGGTTCGGTATCGGCAAGCCGGTGCTGAACCGACGCTGAGCCGATGCTGAGCCGATGGTTAACAAGATGAACCGCAATGGATAAACGCAGCCTTCCCGAACCCGCCTCGTCAATGCGCACGCACGGCGGCAGCGCCGTTGTGGATGAACCCCTGGGCTTGACCGTGCATTCCTTGCCCAACCCAGCGGCAGCGATGGACAGCGGCGGCAAACGCACAGCAACCGGCCGCTGGAAAATGATTCTGGTGCTGCTGATTTGCGCAACGCCCGTCATTGCCTCGTATTTCATCTATTACGTCGTGCGGCCCGAAGGTCGGCGCAACTTTGGCGAATTGATCGACCCGCAGCGCCCGCTGCCTGACATCAGCGCCCGCACGTTAGAGGGCAAACCCGTCAACCTGCGCGCGCTCAAGGGGCAATGGTTGCTGGTGAGTGTCGGCAGTGGTGCTTGCAACGAGGCTTGCGCGCACAACTTGTATTTGCAGCGGCAGTTGCACACCAGCCTGGGCAAAGACAAAGACCGGGTTGAGCGGGTGTGGCTGATTGCCGACGAAAAATCCCCGGACAAAACGGCTGACGAAAAACCGGTGGATGCGGCCCTGCGCGCCGCCATCACCGACGCCGTCATCCTGCGCCTGGGCGCAGCGCAGCTTTCAAGTTGGCTCACGGCGGCGGACGGGCAACGCCTGGCCGACCACTTGTACCTGGTAGACCCCATGGGCAACTGGATGATGCGCTTCCCGGCCAAACTTGATTTGGCCGCTGCCGCCAAGGCCAAGAAAGACATCGAACGCTTGATGCGCGCTTCGGCCTCCTGGGACAAAGCCGGGCGTTAAGCGCCAGTCTGCGAAATCACCATGCCTGCCTCCGATCTGTACAACCTCGCCCCCTTGGCGCCAATGCTGCTGGCCGGCCTCGCCTTGGCGCTGGCGCCAGTGGCCTGGGTGGCGTGGCGTCACCGCCAGGGCACGCCGCTTGGTCGTATGCACGCGTTGACGCTGGTGGCGCTTTTCCTCACCTTCGATCTGGTGCTTTTTGGCGCTTTCACGCGGCTGACTGACTCTGGCCTGGGCTGCCCCGACTGGCCGGGCTGTTACGGCAGCGCCAGCCCAGTGGGTGCCGCAGCGGCTATTGAGGCGGCGCAAACCGCGCTGCCCAGCGGGCCGGTCACTGAACGCAAAGCCTGGATCGAAATGATCCACCGCTATTTCGCCACCGGCGTGGGTGCGTTGATCCTGCTGCTGGCGGTTTTTTCCTGGCGCGCTGGGCCCAGCGCCGCGCCCGAAGGAGAGCGCGCAAGCCTCTGCGCCCAGCGTTGGTGGGCCACGGCAACCTTGGTCTGGGTCTGCATTCAAGGTGCCTTTGGCGCGTTGACGGTGACGATGAAACTCTTTCCTGCCATCGTGACTTTGCATTTGTTGGGCGGACTGATTTTGCTGGCGCTCCTGACCGTGCAAGTCACCCGCCTGGGCGATAGGGCAGCGGCGCGCACGACAACTTTTTCTATGAACTTGCCATCGACGCAAGCCTTGTCACTTTCTGCCGCCAGCACCTGGCTGCTGTGGCTGGCATTTGCCGCGCTGGCCCTGCAAGTGGCGCTGGGCGGTTGGGTCAGCACCAACTACGCCGTGCTCGCGTGCAGCGACTTCCCGCGCTGCCAGGGCAGCTTTTGGCCCACCATGGATTTCGCCCAGGGGTTTGAGCTTTGGCGGCCATTGGGGCGCACGGGAGGGGCGGGCGGCTCAGGCGCAGGCGAGCACATTCCATTTGCGGCGTTGACCGCCATTCATTTCAGCCACCGCGCCTTCGCCTTGGTGACCGCCGCTTTGTTGGCCGCGTTGGCCTGGCAATTGAATCGCTACCCCCAGCTTCGCAGCCATTCACGCTGGCTGGCCGGGTTGCTGGGTTTGCAGGTGGCCACGGGCCTGGCCAATGTGGTGTTGGACTGGCCATTGCTGGCAGCGGTTTTGCACACCGGCGGGGCCGCCGCTTTGGTGGTGGTTTTGACCTGGGTGGCCTGTGTGGCTCGCCTGGCGCGAAGCAGGGCGCAGCTTGGTGAACACGCTTCTGGCAGGGGTTGGGGAGTGGCTGCATGAGTGAAGCGCAAGTGATGGCCAAACCCACCTGGCGCACGTTGCTGTCGCAGTACAACACGCTGACCAAACCCCGTGTGATCCAGCTCATCGTGTTTTGCGCCTTGATCGGCATGGTGTTGGCCGTGCCCGGCCTGCCGACGCTGGCCGAGCTGAAACTCGCCGCCATCGCCTGTTTCGGCGTCTGGCTGGTGGCTGGCGCAGCGGCGGCTTTCAACTGCCTGGTTGAGAAGGGCATTGACGCCAAGATGAAACGCACCGCCTGGCGCCCCACCGCCAAAGGCGAGTTGAGCGACGTGCAAACCGGCGTCTTCTCGGCGCTGCTGTGCGCGTTGGGCTCGGTGATTCTGTACGTGTGGGTCAACCCGCTCACCATGTGGCTGACCTTTGCCACGTTTGTCGGTTATGCCGTGGTCTACACCGTGATCTTGAAGCCGCTGACGCCGCAAAACATCGTGATCGGCGGCGCTTCCGGCGCCATGCCGCCGGTGCTCGGCTGGGCCGCCATGACCGGTGAAGTCGGCCCCGAGGCGTTGATTTTGTTCCTCATCATCTTCCTGTGGACGCCGCCGCACTTCTGGGCGCTGGCGCTCTACCGCGTGGAAGACTACCGCAAGTCAGGTCTGCCGATGTTGCCCGTCACCCATGGCAGCGAGTTCACGCGCCTGCAGATCGTGCTGTACACCTTCATCCTGTTCGCGGCCTGCTTGTTGCCGTTCATTTACGGCATGAGTTCGTGGATTTACCTGGCGGCGGCGGTGGTGTTGAGCATCGGCTTTTGTGGCTACGCCATCGCGCTGTGGCGGCACTACTCAGACGCCCTGGCGCGCAAGACTTTCCGCTTTTCTTTGATTCACCTGAGCGTTCTTTTTGCAGCGTTTCTGGTGGATCACTACGTTTTTTAGCCGCCCGGTTATGGCGTCAAAGGGGCCTCAATGACTAAACGAATTGCTATAAAAAAAGCAGCATGCTACGCTGCTTTTTTGGCGCTTATCGGGCTGTCAGGCATATTTTTGAGTGCCTGCTCGGAAAACAAACCGTCGTTTGTTTCGATCGACGTGACCGGCGCGGATTACGCCAAAGACTTCGCGCTGGCTGGCCCGCAAGGCGGCCCGCTGACAGACCACAACGGCCAGCCCCGCGCCATCAAGGATTTCGCGGGCAAGGTGGTGGTTTTGTTCTTCGGCTACACCCAATGCCCCGACGTCTGCCCGACCACCATGGCCGAGCTGGCCGAGGTGAAAAAGCTGCTGGGCAAAGACGGCGACAAGCTCCAGGCCGTGTTCATCACGGTCGATCCGGCGCGCGACACGCCCGAGGTGCTCAAAGCCTACATGACCAACTTCGACCCGACTTTCCTAGCGCTCATCCCCGAAGCCGCCCAGCTGCCCGAGCTGGCGAAGAACTACAAGGTGTATTACAAGAAAGTCGACGGCAAAACGCCCACCAGTTACACCATGGACCACTCGGCCGGCAGTTTTGTCTACGACACGCGCGGGCAGTTGCGCCTGTACACGCGTTACGGCAGTGGCGCCAAGGCACTGGCCGCAGACATCGCGCAACTCCTGAAACAGGCTTGAACCCCAATTGTTAATATGGGTGTTAACAAATTTGGATTTTCAGCCGGTTTTCGAAAAAACATGAAGAAATCGGCACTCAAGTCACGGGAAAAGGCCATAGTTTGCTATAAATAATATAGCAAACGAATTCTTCAGAGTTCCTGCGGATTTCCCGCAGTTTTGGCCTCAGGCGCTCAGGCCCTTAGCTCAGGCATATTCCGCCAGCGTCTTCTTCATCTTCTTCATGGCAGCCGCTTCAATCTGGCGGATGCGTTCGGCGCTCACGCCGTATTCAGCGGCGAGTTCGTGCAGGGTCATGCCGCCCGAGCTGTCGTCGTTCACCTTGAGCCAGCGCTCTTCGACGATGCGGCGGCTGCGCGGGTCAAGCGCTTCCAAAGCGGTGGCAATGCCGTCGCTGGCGAGCACGTCGCGCTGGTGCGATTCGAGCAAGGCGGTGGGTTCGTGCGCGGTGTCGGTGAGGTAGGTGATGGGGCCAAAGGCTTCATCACCATCGTCGTTCGGTGTGGGGTCGAGCAACACGTCGCCGCCAGCGAGGCGCATTTCCATCTCGATGACTTCTTCGCGTTTGACTTTCAGCGTGCGCGCCATGGCGTCGATCTGGCCTTCGCTCAGGGTTTCGCGGTGGGTGCCGATGTGGGTGTTGGCGGCGGCGCGTTGGCCGTCTGATTCGGGGTTCGAATCAAAGGCGGCGTCGTCGGCTTTGTAGCGCTGCTTCATTGAACGCAGGTTGAAAAACAGCTTGCGCTGCGCTTTGGTGGTGGCCACCTTGACCATGCGCCAGTTTTTCAGGATGTATTCGTGGATCTCGGCCTTGATCCAGTGCATGGCGTAACTCACCAGGCGCACGCCTTGATCCGGGTCGAAACGTTTCACGGCCTTCATCAGGCCAATATTGCCTTCCTGGATCAAGTCGCCATGGGGCAGGCCATAACCCAGGTATTGCCGCGAAATCGACACCACCAGGCGCAAGTGAGAGAGCACTAACTTACCGGCAGCTTCCAGGTCGTTATCGGCCTTGAATTTGCGCGAGAACTCCTGCTCTTGCTCTAAGGTGAGCATGGGCAGGCGGTTGGCCACCGATATGTAGGCGTCCAGATTGCCCAGGGACGGTACCATGGCCCACGGGTTGGCCACGGCCAAGGCGTTGCCCGGGGTGGAAACACCCAAGGAATTGGCAGAAAGTACAGCTTGAGCAGACATGAATGACTCCTAAAGATGTCACCGGTTAGGTGATTACCCTGAATATTAGCACTCTCTTGAGCGGAGTGCCAAAGACTTGGGACTCTAAAGGTTCATTTGATTCAATCGTTGCGATAGGTCAAGCCTACTGCGCCCGAATCACGGGGCCCGCTCGGCCACGTTGCCCAACTGCTTCTCAATTTGCCCCGCGCAATCCAGGGCGGCGCTCAGCAAGGCGCGTTCATGGGTTTTGGTGGCCCGTTTGGCCAGCACCGAGGCGTGAATGGCAGCGAGGATGTGGCCGGTGCCGTCGTGAATCGGCACGGCGTAACCAATGATGCCTTCGACCGACTCTTCGGCGCTTTTGCTGTAGCCCTGATCGCGGATGCGTTTGAGTTCCCGCTCAAGCAGGGCCGGGTCGGTGATGGTGGCGGGGGCAATGCGCGGCAATTTGCCGCTCAAAACTTGCACTTCGAGTCGTTTGTCAAAAGCGGCGAACAGTTTGCCAGCGGCTGTGCTGTGCAAAAAGAGCGACTCGCCCAAGGGAATGTTCAGCGCGATGCGTTGGCTGCCCAAATACCGGTCGGCATACATGACACGTTTGCCGACCTTGACGCCCAGGTAAACGTCGTCGCCGACTTTTTTGACCAGCTCTTGTATGTAGCGCCGCGCGATGACACGGATATCGAGCGACTGCAAGGTGCTCAGCGCCAGCGCCACCGCTCGGGGGCCGACCGAATAACGCAGGTCGTCGCTGACCGTGGCCACTTCGGCGGCGACCATGGTCTGCATCATGTTGTGGACGCTGCTCACCGGCAAGCCAAGCGCCTCTTTGATCTCAGTGAGGCGAAGGCCTTCCTTGTTGCGCACCAGCAGGTTCAGCACGTCAAAGGAGCGCAGGTAACGGTCGGGATTCATCGGTAAATTTTAAAGCCGGGCTCCAGTCGCGACTGAGGCAAAACAAGCGCGAACACAAGCGCGAACACAAGCAGGGGCCATCATGTCAAAGCAACTCTTTGAGCCGCATTTTTTGCAGCTTCCCGGTGGTGGTCAGCGGCAGTTCCTGGTCGGTCGTCATGCGAAACCGGGCGGGGATCTTGTAGGCTGCCAGCTCCTGTTTGCAAAATTTCTTCAGCGCGTCGCTGGTAGGCGCTTGGCCTTCCTTGGCGATGATGAAGGCGACAAGCACCTCGTCGAGCTGTGGGTCAGGCACGCCGATCACATACGCGCTGCGCACGCCAGGGTGACGCATGAGGGTCTCTTCCACCTCGATGGGGGCGATGTTGATGCCGCCGCTTTTCACCATTTCTTTAAGGCGGCCCCGGTAATAAACGCGGCCTGCGGCGTCCAGCGCGCCTAAGTCGCCGGTGTGGAAGAAACCCTCGGCGTCAAAAGATTCGCGGGTTTTTTCTTCGTCTTTGTAATAGGCCGTGAACAGCGGCCCCTTGACGCGAATTTCGCCGACTTCATCGGCTGGCAGCGGCAAGCCGGTCTCGATGTGGCAAATGCGAACGGTGACGCCGGGCAGTGGCTGGCCCACCGAATTGAGGCGCACGTCCAGCGGCTCATGGGCGTCGGTCACGGCGCAGTTGCCGTAGGTTTCGCTCAAGCCGTAAACATTGCAGATTTCTTTGGCACCCAGGTGTACTGCGCCCATCAACTGCTCGGGCGTGCCAATCATGGCACCGCTGCGCAAGGTGCTGAGGTTGCGTGTGGCCCGGCTTGGGTGCTCGATCAAGGCCTGCACCATGTTGGGCGTGCCGTACATGATCGAGCAATGCTCGCGCTCGATCAGCGCCAGGGCTTCTTCGGCGTCAAAATGCTCTTGCAACACGACGCAGGCGCCGTGCGAGAGCATGTTCGGCATGGCATTGACGCTGCCAAAACTCCAAAACAAGGACACGGCAAGCCACAGCCGGTCTTGGTGGGTGACCTTTTGGCGCTCGCCAATGTTCCAGGCGTTGGTGATCAAGTTCTTGTGTTGCAGCAAGATGCCCTTGGGCGCGGCGGTTGAGCCGGAGGTGTAGAGCAGCAGGGCAATGTCGTCGCCGGTGACTGCATTGCCCGCAGCTTCGATGGCGGCGGCTGGCACGGCGTCTGCCATGGACAACAGGCCCTCCCAGGAGACGCTGCCTGCGGTGGCTTGAGGCCCGCCAGCCTGGGTGGTCAGCCATACGCAGCTCTGCAATTTGGGCAGGTGCTGCGTGTGCGGTTGCATCTGGCCGAGCATGGCCTGGTAATCATTTTTTCGGAACTTGTCCACCGCAATCAAGAATTTGACCTCGGCATGGGCCAACGCGAACTGCAATTCGCGCGGTGTGGCCCAGGTGTTCAGGCCAACTGCGGTGGCCCCGAGTTGCTGCAAGGCCAGAAAGGCGACGATCCACTCAGGCCGGTTGTCCATCAGGATGGCCACATGGTCGCCTTTGCGCACGCCCAAGGCCGCCAAGGCCCGTGCGGCGCGGTGCGTTTCCTCGCGCAACGCACGGTACGTCAAACGCCGACCACTGCCGACCACGGCCTCGCGTTCAGCGAAGTTGCGTGCCTGCTCGTCCAGCAGGGCGGGAATGGTGCGGCTGGTGGGCATGGGGGTCATGCTTAAGCCTGTAGGCGCGGCATCACCTGCTCGGCCATCAACACCATCGACTGGCGGGCGAGGGCCGGGTCAGTCCAGTCCACACCGGCATAGAGCAGGGTGCCGAATTTGCCGGTTTCTTGTTGCAGGGCGAGCAATTGGTCGGCCACCTTGGTGGGCGAGCCATGGATGACCAGTTTATTGATCACGTCTTCCAGCGTCACGCTATCGTCTGGCGCTTTGGGGTCGGTCTTGAACACGCCCAAGGCGCCGCGCCGCTTGAGCTTGGTGAAGAGCGTGCGGTAGTAGTAGTAATAGGGCCCATCCGTGCCCAACGCATAAGCGGCGGCGGTGGCGTCGTCCTTCGCCACAAAGACGGTTTTGGCGACACGCCAGTCAGCTGTGTTTGGCGTGCGGCCGATGCGCGCGCAGCCTTCCACATATTTGCCCCAGTGCGAGGCAACCCATTTGGGCAGCAAAAAGTTGGCCGAAATCGGATCCCAACCACGTGCCGCCGCTTCGGTGATGCCTTGCGAAAACGGTGCCACAGCGGTGACCACGATAGGCGGGTGCGGGCGTTGCAAGGGTTTGGGAATCGTGCCCATGCCGGTTTCGGCCAGGTGCGTGCGTTCGGTCGACACTTTCCAGTAGTCGCCGCTGATCTTGTAAGGTGGGTCGGTGGCCCAGATTTGCAGCACTTGGTTGATGGCTTCGAGAAACATCGCCGGGCGCGCCATGTCCATGTTGCCATAGGCTTCCGCATCGGAAGGCAATGCGCCGGGGCTGATGCCCAGGATGAAGCGGCCGCCCAGCAGGTGGTCCAGCATGGCGATGTTGCCAGCCACGGCCACCGGGTGGTGGTTGGGCATGTTGAGTGTGCCGGTGCCCAGCTTCATGCGTTTGGTGGCGTCTACCAGCGTGGCCAGGAACAGGGCCGAGGAGGTGATGTTTTCCTCGGGGTCAGTGGCGTGTTCGCCAACATAGCCTTCGGTGAAGCCGAGTTCATCGGCCAGGATGAAGGCGGCGCGGTCTTCGCGCAACGAGACTTGCCAGTCTTTGCCGATGGGGTGCATGGGCATGGTGAAAAAACCGAGTTTCATGGGGTGGCCTTGGTGATCTTGCGGGTTGAATTCTGGGCGGTCAGGACTGATGGCTCACCTCGGCGGCGGCGGCGATGATGGTGGTGGCAGCTGGCGCAGGCAAAAGCGTGAAGCCTTCGTAAGCCTTGTCTGCGACCCGTTGGCACTCGGCGCGGTAGACACCGATTTTGGCGACATACGGCATGAACACGCGCGGTTTGCCGGGGATGTTGGCGCCCAAAAACCAGGAGTTGGCCAGTGGCAACAGCGTTTTATGGGCCGCTGCGTTGACGTGGCTGACCCAACGGTCTTCAGCCTCTTTGCTGCTGTCAATGGTTTGCAGATGGCGGGTTTTCAAGTAACGCAGGCAGTCGGCTATCCATTCGACATGGTGTTCAATACCCACGACCATGTTGACCAGCACAGACGGGCTGCCCGCGCCGGTGATGATGAAAAGGTTGGGGAAGCCGTGGGTCATCAAACCCAGATTCGTGCGCGGCCCGTGTACCCATTTTTCCTGAAGGCGCAGGCCCCCTGTTCCTCGGATATCTATGTTGAGCACCGCCCCGGTCAGCGCGTCGTAACCCGTGGCGCACACCAGCCCATCGAGTTCATGAGTTGCAGTGGATGTGCGAATGCCCTGCGGAATCACTTCCTCGATGGGCGTCTTCTTCAAATCGACCAGGGTGACGTTGCCGCGGTTGAAAGTTTCGAAGTAACCGGTGTCTACACATATGCGTTTGGTGCCCAGCGGATGGTCGGTCGGGCACAAAGACTCGGCGGTCGCCGGGTCTTTCACGAGGGCGCAGATTTTCGCCCGGACAAAATCGGCGATGGTGTCGTTCGATGCCTTGTTGACCATCAGGTCGTTGAAGGAATGGACGAAATTGACACCGCCTTTTTGCCAGCGCCGTTCGTACTCATGCAAGCGCTCTTGTTCACTGGCCTCAGTCGCCGCCTTGCCGCTGAATTCATACAAGGTGCCTAACTCGCGGGCGCGCAGCCGGTGCTCGCGGTAGTTGGCTTTCCAGGCCCGCTGCGCCTCCGGCTTCAACGGTTCGTTCCACGCGGGAATGGAAAAATTGGCGGTGCGCTGGAACACCACCAACTCCTTGGCTTGTTTGGCAATGGCCGGGATCGCCTGGATGCCCGACGAGCCGGTGCCGATCACGCCAACGCGTTTTCCGGTGAAGTCAACACCCTCCTGCGGCCACGCACCAGTGTGGAAGATGCCGCCGGCGAAACTGGCCATGCCAGGGATGTCTGGCAGGCGGGCGATGGACAAGGCACCGGTGGCCATCACGCAGAACTGCGCTTTGATCTGAAGCCCCGTGTCGGCAGCTAGCACCCACTGGCTTGCTGTGGCGTCCCAGATGGCGGACGTTACCCGCGTGTTGAAGTTGATGTCACGGCGCAAATCAAAACGATCCGCCACATGTTCGATGTAACGCAGAATTTCCGCTTGGCCAGCGTATTTCTCTGACCAAACCCACTCTTGCTCCAGCTCTTGGGAGAAGGAGTAGGAATACTGCAGGCTTTCCACGTCACAGCGCGCGCCAGGGTAGCGGTTCCAATACCAAACGCCGCCGACATTGGGCGCAGCTTCAATGACAAGCGCTGTGTAGCCTTCACTGCGCAACGATTGCAGCAGATGCAGGCCGGCAAATCCTGCGCCGATGATGGCGATATCGTAATGTTGTGCGGTTGCCATCTGCGCCACCGAGTCCCTCAAGCCTTGCGCTTCTCGTGCTCCACGGTTTCCAGCAGGAAGGGCGCGGCCACCGAGGCGTTGATTTTGCAATCGAGCAAGATAGGCCCTTGCGGGTTGCGCAGCATCGGCGCCAGCGCGCGCAATTCATCAACGGTGCGAACGGTGGCGGTTTGGAAACCAAAGGCTTCGGCGATGGGGGCGAAATCAATGTCAGCGAAAACGGCGGTGGACACCGGCATGTCGCGCATCTTCAAGTAGTGCAACTCGGCGCCATAAGCGGCGTCGTTCATGAGCACGATGATGAGCGGGATGTCTTCGCGCACAGCGGTTTCAAGCTCCCCGAGGGTCATCAAGAAACCGCCATCGCCGATGAAAAGAACGGTGGGCCGGTCGGGCGTGCCCACGGCAAACCCGAGCGCCGCACCAAAACCCATGCCGATGGAGGCAAAGTCAACGGTGTTTTTGATGTGGCCTGGCCCCGGAACGGCAATGTAGGGCACGATCTGGAGGAAGTTGCCGGCGTCGTACACCGCGTTGCGCTGCTCGGGAAGCAAGGCGTCCAGCGCCATTGCCAGCGAGCGCGGGTCCATGGTGCGTGAGGTATTGGCGGCTTGAAACTCTTCGGCCAGGTTCACGTTGGCGAGGCGTTGGCGGTTGTCTTCAGTATGAAAATGTTTGTCGCTCGCGGGGCGTGTTGGCATTTTGGCCAAGAGGCTGGCGGCGGCGTCGTTCGCGTCGGCAATCAGTGCCACGTCGGCGTTGAACCAACGGGCGATTTTGCTGTGGGCGATGTCGATGTGAATCACCGGCACGCCTTTGGGCAGGGCCGTGCCGAAACTGGTGGTGCGGGGATTGAGACCGGCACCAAAGGCGACGACGCAGTCGGCCTCATCAATCAAGCGCCTGCCCGGCGCGTGTGAAAACGAGCCGACCACGCCCAGGTTGTAGGCGAAGCCGCGAAACATGTCTTTGGCTTTGAGGGTGGTGGCCACCACCGCGCCAGTTTTTTCAGCGAGGGCTTCAATGGCCGCTTTGGCACCAGCGTGATGCGCGCCTAAGCCCGCGACAAACAATGGTTTGCGGCTCTTTTGGAGAATGCCGACCGCCGCGTCCAGCGCGGCTTCGCGGGCTGGCGGCAGCTTGACGGGGTCACTGCTTTCAGGCACCGGAACCCCCATCGCGCCGGGGTAGGGAATGTCCGCAAACTGAACATTCATTGGCAACAGCAACGCAGCACAGCCGCCGCTGCGGGTCGCAGCAATCGCATTGGCCAGGGTTTGGCGCGCGTTGCTTGCATCCGAGGCAATATAGGTTTTGATGCCTGCCGCCTCCAACACGCCGGATGCGTTGTACTCTTTGGTGTCTGCCACGCCTGGGTCGGCGACCTCGTGAACCACCGAGCTGGCACCAAAAATCACCAAGACCCGGCTGCCGGTACGATTGGCAAAAGCAATGCCGTGCATGGCGTTGGCCGTGGCCGGGCCGCGCCCGATGATGGCCAGGCCCAACTTGCCGGTGGCCGAGGCAAAACCTTCCGCCATGGCCACCGCCGTGTTTTCATGGCGGGCGGAGACGAAACGCACGCCAATGGCGTCCAGGGTGGTGACAAACAAGGCGGTGTCGTCGCTCATCAGCCCAAAGACTGTTGTGATGCCCCGGCTCTTGATGTCTCTGGCCAGCGCCTCGTAGGTGGGCAGCAGGCTGTCGGTGGATTGGCTTGTCACAAAAAGCCCTTTGTTGGTTGGCGGAGATATGCGGCGGTCTGCGGCGGTTTGCTGCCGCTCAGGCGTGCGCGCCTTCGTCAGTGCCCAGGTAGGCGGCGATCACGGCTTCGTTGGCCTGCACTTGCTCGGGTGTGCCCTCGGCGATCTTGCGGCCAAAATCAAGGACGACGATTTTGTCCGAGATGTCCATGATGACCGGAATGTCGTGTTCGACGATCAAGAAACTCATGCCAAACTGGGCGCGCGCCCGCTGGATGAGGGCTGTCATGGCCATTTTTTCGGGTGCGCTCATCCCTGCCATCGGTTCATCCAGCAGCACCAGACGGGCCTTCTGCATCAACGCGCGGGCGAATTCAACCTCTTTTTGTCGACCGTAAGGCAATTCCCCCGGCAACACATTGGCCATCTCCAGCAGGCCCAAAAATTCCAACACTTCGGTGGCGGCGGCGACAGCGGCGCGTTGCTCTGCTCGGGCGCCCGAACTCAAAAATGCGCCCTGCAGCAAGCCGGAGGAGCCCTGGCGGTAGGCGCCGACCAACAGGTTGTCCATCACCGACAGCCCAGCAAACAAAGCCAGGTTCTGGAAAGTGCGTGCAATGCCGTGGCGAGACACGAGGTGAGCGGCTTCGCCAGTGATGTCTACCCCGTCAAAAGTGACTTTTCCACTGGTCGGCGTGTACATGCCGGTGACGCAGTTGAACATCGTCGTTTTACCAGCACCATTGGGGCCGATCAACGACGTGATGGAGCCAGGTGCCATCGAGAACGACACGTCGTCCAGCGCTGTAATGCCCTGGAAGCGCATCAGCAAGTTGCTGACTTCGAGCAGAGGTTGCGTCATGATGTGGCCTGCGCCGTCGCTGCGGTGGCAGCCGGTTTGTCGCCCGGCTTACTTCGAGTGGCGCCCAGGTACGACTCTTTCATGGCCTCGCTGGCCGCTACCTCGGCGGACGCGCCTGAAAGCACAATGCGACCGCGATCAAGCACGTAGGCACTTTGGGCAAACTCCAGGGCGAGGCGGGCATTTTGTTCGACGATCAACATCGAGGTACCCAAGGTATCGCCCACTACGCGAAGTTGTTCGTAAATGGCTTTGACGATCAAGGGCGCAAGGCCCAGGGAGAGTTCATCGACCAGCAAAAGCGTCGGTGAAGCGACCAAGGCGCGACCCAGCGCCAGCATCTGCTGTTCGCCCCCAGAGAGCCAACCCGCCGCTTGTTCTCGCCGCTCCAGCAGCCTGGGGAAAAGGTGGTAGACCGCGTCCATGCGTTCCTTCACGGCGGAACGTGGCAACACCGCCGCCCCGACATTGAGGTTGTCTTCAACGGTCAACTGTTTGAACACCAGGCGGCCTTCCGGCACTTGGCCCATGCCCAGCCGAACCAGGCGGTGCGAGGGCACACCAAGGATGGACTGGCCGGCCAGCATGACACTGCCTTGTGTCACATGCCCGTGGTGCAGATTCAGCAAACCGGAAACAGCGCGAATGAGTGTGGTTTTGCCAGCACCATTGGCACCCAGCAAGGCGACAATGCCGCCTTTGGGAACCACCAAACTCACGTCTTCAAGCGCCAGGCCTTTGCGCGCGTAGCCGACTGAAAGCCCTTTGACCACAAGCGCGGCGTCCATTAGCGGCTCCGCCACGCCAAGAACCGGGCGCGCAACTTGGCGCCCATGCCAGCGATGCCGCCGGGCGCGAAGATCAACAGCAAGATCACCAACATGCCAAAAATCACTTGCACGAACTGGGCTTTGTGGTCGATCAGCAGCACACGCATCAGGCCGGTTGAATCGGTGGCCTGCGACGCCACGCCGGTAATGATGGAAGGCAGCAGCAACCACAGCGCCGCGCCAACCAGAGAGCCTGGCAACGACCCCATGCCGCCCACAATAATCATGGCGATGAACTGAATCGCAAACTGGATGCCAAAGAACTCCGAGGTGACATTGGTCAGGAAATAGGCGTAAAGCGCCCCGGCCATGGCAGCAATGGCGGAACTGAAGCCGAAAGCTTTGAGTCGCAAATAACGCACGTCAACGCCCGCTGAAGTGGTGGCCAGTTCGTGGTCGCGCATGGCCATCATGGCGCGGCCTTCGCGGGTACGCAGGCTGTTGCTGAGCAGCCAGTAAACCAACACCAACAGGGGCAGCAGAAAGAAGTACCAACGCATGGGCGTGTTGAGATCGATGGGGCCGAGTGAAGCCGGTTTGTAGGGCACGCCCACCACGTCAAAAAATTTGAACTGGTACTCCATGAACGCGAACACCACGATGTAATGCACCGCAAAAGTGGACAACACAAAGTACAGGCCGCGCACGCGAAGCGACGGCAGGCCGGCCAACACCCCGGCCAACGCACCGGCAATACCTGCGGCCACCAATACGAGTGGAAACGGCCAACCCCATTGCGAACCGGTGATGGCGGCAGTCATCGCCCCGACGGCATAAAACGCGGCGTGACCGATGGAGATCAACCCGGCACAGCCCGTCAAATAGTTGAGCGACAAAGCGCCCAACATGGCGATCAGCATCAGGTTGACCTGGCTCAACCCCAGGTTGAGCAACTGCATGTTGGACAAGCGAAAGCCGAAGACCGCCCGATCTGTCAGCACCACCGGCACGTAACAAAGCAGCGCAACGACGATGATCATCCAAACCCAGCGCCAAGGATTTTTCCCCGTTGATCCCTGGATGCCAGGCACGGGTATGGATACGGTAGATGTCATGAAAATTTAAACGCGCCCGAGTTCGCGCTGGCCGAACAGGCCCCAAGGGCGAACCATCAGGATCAGCATCAACAAAACGTAAATCAGAATGTCGCTCGATTTCGGCGATATGTAGGTGCCGGCAAATTGTTCAATCAGCCCCACCAACAGCCCGCCAATGATGGCACCGGGAATGCTCTGCATGCCGCCAATAACCACCGCCGGCAAGGCCAGCAGACCGATGCTCTCCAACTCTGTCGAAACAATCTGAAGCTGGCCCAAAAACAAGCCACCAATGCCCGCCAATACGCTGCCGATTGCCCATGCCAAGCGGTTCATCACATTGACGTTGACGCCTGAAACTACTGCCGCTTCATGGTTGTCTGCGGTGGCGCGCATCAAGAGGCCGACGGACGTGAACCGGAAGAATGCGAAGAACCCGGCCATGCAGGCCCAGCTCACCATTGCCGCAACCAAATGCAGTTGGGAAATTCGCACGCCGCCAATCAAGAAAATGCTGGCTGGCAGCGGTGTCACCAAGGTGCGGCCCTGCGGGCCGTAGCTGATCTCAATCACGGCACGCAAGACGATAGACAGCGCAATCGTCAGCATGATGACCGACAACATCGGCCTGCCTGCCAGCGGCTGGATTAACAACACATGCACCACGACACCTAAGGCCGCGCAACTGCCGATGATGGCGGCAATGGCCAGCGGAAACGGCAAACCCAAAAGGGTGATGGCGGTGACGGCGAAAAATGCGCCGCACACCACAAACATGCCCTGCGCAAAATTGAACACGTCAGTGGCTTTGTAAACCACCGCGAATCCGAGGGCCACCAATCCATAGATGCTGCCCAAGGCCAAACCGCTGAACAGGACTTGGGCGAACATTTTTTAAACCTTTTTTGAAGGGTGGATTGGTGTGTTGAAGTGGTGAATTTTCAGATCGGTAGCTCGATTTACTTGAGGTACTTCAAGTAATCGGCAAACTCGCCATACGGTTTGTACTTCTTGGCGGCAAAGTCATACCCGATCACTCGGAAGGCGACCGGGCCAGTTTTGTTGTCGGTGGTGAACGTGATGGGTGCGGACAAGCCTTTGGTGTCTACCGTGAAGCCCTTGTTCATCGACTCGATCAGCTTGGCGCGTGTTGGCTCAGGGCCTGTCTTGGCAATCGCTTCAGCGGACATTTGAGCGACGGTCCAGCCGGCCACGTAATTGATATCTTCCTTGATCGCGCTGTGGTTGTATTTGTCAGCCGCTGTCATCATTTCGCGGCTACCGGGTGACTGGTCTGTGCCGCCTGGCGTGAAGCAGCTCACCACGTTGTAGTTGGCGCCCGCCTCAGGCCCCATGGCCGTGTAAATCTGCGGTGCCAGCAAGTAAGAGATGCCAAATGCCGGAATCTTCAGGCCGTATTGCTGCATCGCCTTCATCGTGAGGATGGCCGTGTTGGGTACGCCATAGATGGTGATGAAATCGGGCTTCTGGGCAATAATTTCAAGCACCTGCGGGGTGACATCGGCGGCAGTGATTTTCATCGTCACCAGGCTGGAAGTGCCACCGAGCTTGGCAGCGGCGGCTGCGACCATTTGGGAGTATTCAACACCACCGGCGCTTTCAATCGACACCACCATGACTTTGGGGGCCTTGAGCTTCAGCAACTCGGTGTAATAACCGACGCCGGTTTGGGCCATTTGGGGATAACCGCAAAACCCACCATAGACCAGCGGTGAGACCGGCTCTGACAACGGCTTGGTGGAGGTGTACGTGCCCACGATAGGCACTTTGCCCGCGCGAATGGTGGGTGCCAGTGACACCTGCGAGCTGGAGGAGCCCATGCCGGAAATCGCCAGAACCGGCGTTTGGCCGACCAATTTTTCGTAGTTGATTTTGTCTTGCGCTGGGTTGAAGCGGCTGTCTTCGGCCAAGACGTTGATCTTGCGGCCATTGACGCCGCCCGCTTCATTGAGTTTGCGCATGTAAGCCTGGAAGCCATTGGCCCAGACGCTCTGCGACGCGGAAGCCGGACCGCTCAAGTCCATCATCACACCCCAGTCGATGCGGTCTTTGTAGACGCCGTCGGCGGGGGACTCGAACTGCGCTTGCGCGCCCATCGCCAGACCGGCCAAGGCCAATGCGGCGGAAATTTTCCCGACGAAGCTGCCGAGCCGGACGCCAGAGTTCTTTTTCTCCTGCCCAGGGGTGCCATTTGCTTGATTCAAAGTCATGTTGTCTCCAGAGTTGTGCACCCAGTTCATGGCGTGCGGTGGTTGACGGTGCTGCCCAGTTTGCCCAGTTTCGAAAATCCGAAATTTTATTTTATTTTTCGAAAATTATACCACTCAGTAGCTTTTTGGTATGGGCCAGTAGGTCACCTGCGTAAGTGTTTTCCCTGATCCATTACAGGGCAGCGCCGCCATCCATGGCGAGCTCGGAACCAGTCATGTAGGCGCTCGCGTCGCTCAGCAAAAACAACACCAATCCGGCGATCTCTTCCTTGGTGCCCAGGCGTTTCATGGGCACCTGCTGCACGCGGCGAAGGTTTTCCTCACGCGTGCGCACATCCAGCATGTTGGTGTCAATCGGCCCTGGATGCACGGAATTGACGCGGATGTTTTTTGGCGCGAGTTCCAGCGCTGCGGCTTTGGTCATGCCACGCACCGCCCATTTGGAGGCCGTGTAGGCGATGGCGTTGGGTGCGCTGCGCAAAGCCACGGTGGACGACATGTTCACGATGGCGCCGCTGCCCGTGCGCTCGAACGCGGGCGCCACCGCCTTCATGCCCAGAAAGGTGCCCAACTGGTTGACGCGGGTGTGGCGCTCAAACTCGGCGGCGCTGGTGTCCATCATAGGCACGGGGGTGTAAACACCGGCGTTGTTGACCAGGCCGTGCAATTGGCCCAAGCGTTCAGCCGCTGCCACCGCGCGAGCCCAATGGGATTCGTCGGTGACATCCAGCGGTTCAAAAACACACGAAGAGCCCAGCTCGGCCGCGAGCGCCAGCCCTTCTTTGGTCAGTACGTCGCCAATCACCACGCGGCCGCCTTCGGCCACCAGTCCACGCGCCTGCGCCGAGCCCAGGCCGCGCGCGCCGCCGGAAATCAAGAATACTTTGCCATTGAATCGGTTCATCGCCAGCTTTCCCTTTTTACAAACTGATGCCGCCATCCATGGCCACCTCAGAGCCGGTCATATAGCGGCTTTCATCCGACAGCAGGAACAACACCAAGCCGGCGATTTCTTCTGCCTTGCCAAACCGCTTCATCGGTATGCGTTGGATGCGGGTTTGGGTTTCTTCTTCGCTTCTGCCGCGCATCATGTCGGTGTCAATCGGGCCAGGATGCACAGAGTTGACTCGGATGTTCTTGGGCGCCAGCTCCAGCGCCGCCGCTTTGGTCATGCCGCGCACGGCCCACTTGCTGGCGGAATAGGCCAGCGCATTGGGCGTGCCACGCAAGCCCGCGACAGAAGACAAGTTGACGATGACGCCGCCGCCGTTTTGCTCCAATGCGGCCACGACAGCTTTCATGCCCAGGAAGGTGCCCAACTGGTTGATGCGCGTGAGCCAATCAAACTCCGTCGCGCTGGTCTCCATCATGGGCTTCATGATCAGCACACCGGCGTTGTTGACCAAGCCGCGCAACTTGCCCAGGCCCTGCGCGCCCGCAACGGCGTTGGCCCATTGCGCCTCGTCGGTCACGTCCAGGCGTTGAAAAATGCAAGCGGCGCCCAACTCGGAGGCAAGCTGGCGGCCTTCAGCCTCCAAAACGTCGGCGATCACAACCCGGGCGCCTTCGGCGACCAGCGCCCGCGCCTGCGCCGCCCCTAGGCCGCGTGAGCCGCCGGAGATTAGGAATACTTGGTTTGCGAATCTGGACATAGGTTTACCTCATGCGGGTTCAAAAGTGGCGGTTTGGACAGCTTGAAAATTGAAACCTCGAAACCCTGCTGCAACCACGTCATCACAAATGCCGGTGTAGGTTCCCAGCCCGCCGATGTAGGGCAGAAAAACGCGGGGCTTTCCAGGGATGTTGGCTCCCATGTACCACGACTGTGTGCCGGTGAAGAGGGTTTTGGACGCAATTTCGTTGACATGCGCCACCCATTGGTCTTGCGCCTCCAACGTGGGCTCGGCAAAGGTCAACTGGCGCTTTTGCATGTGTTGCAGGCAAGTGGCGATCAGCTCCACATGTTGTTCGATGGCCATGATCACATTGGTCAAAACCGACGGGCTGCCGGGGCCGGTGATGAGAAACAGGTTGGGGAATCCGGCGACCATCAAACCCAAGTAAGTGCGCGGTCCCGCCGCCCACGTCTCCTTCAAAGCTGCGCCGTCTTTGCCGCGAATGTCGATGCGGTCGAGCGCGCCGGTGACGGCGTCGTAACCGGTGGCGAACACGATGCTGTCGAATTCATGGAGGGCGGTGGAGGTCTTCACGCCCTGAGGCGAAATCGCTTCGATGGGTGTCGCGCGCAGATCGACCAAGCTCACATGGGGCAGGTTGTAGGTCTCATAGTAGTCGGTGTCAACACAAATGCGTTTGGTGCCAATGGCGTGGTCTTTCGGGGCCAACAATTCTGCGACTGCAAGGTCTTTGACTTTGGCGCGAATTTTGTTGCGCACGAACTCCGCCGCGTCATCGTTGGCGGTTTTGTTGGAGTAGATGTCATTGAAGGCGTGCGTGTAATTGGCGCCGCCTTTGGCCCAGCGCCGCTCGTATTCTTGCTGGCGCTGCTCGGCGCTCACTTCGGCACTGGCGTATTGGCTGTAGTCGTACAAAATGCCGGAGCGTGTAGTCTTGGCCTTTTTGCGCCGCTCGGCGTAATCGGCTTTCCACGCGGCTTGCTCGTCTTGTGGCAGCGGCCGATTGCAGGCGGGAATGCTGAAGTTGGCGGTGCGCTGGAACACCACCACCTGCGCCGCTTGGGCGGCAATCGCCGGGATGCTTTGAATGCCGGAAGAGCCGGTGCCAATCACGCCGACGCGCTGGCCGGTGAAATCGACCGCTTCGTGCGGCCAAGCGCCAGTGTGAAAGGTTTTGCCTTTGAAGTCGGCCAGCCCTGGCAGGTCTGGCAAGCGCGCCGCGCTGAGGCAACCACCGGCAGAGATAAGAAACCGCGCCTTCACCACATCTCCTTTGTCGGTGCCAACTGTCCACCGGTTGGAAGCAGCGTCGTAGGCGGCGCGGGTCACGCGTGTTTTGAGCTGAATGTCGGGGCGCAGATTGAAGCGGTCGGCCACGTGGTTGACATAGCGCAGGATTTCAGCTTGTTTGGGGTAACGCTCAGTCCACTGCCACTCCTGCTGGAGTTCTTCGGAGAAGGAGTACGAATACTGCATGCTTTCAACGTCGCAGCGGGCGCCGGGGTAGCGGTTCCAGTACCAAGTGCCGCCGACGCCGTCGCCAGTTTCAAACACCCGCGCTCGCAGGCCGAGTTCGCGCAGTTTGTACAACATGTACAACCCGGCGAAACCAGCGCCGATGACCACGGCATCAACTTCCTGCGAAACCGAATGGCGGTTTGCGGCTTGGTTGGCATCACTCATGAATTTCTCCGGAATCTGTTGGGCGAATTTTTGGCGTGAAGGGTTCAGCGAGAATGGTCTAGCGAGAAGGCGCACCTCGGTGCAGGGCGTCGCCAATCACCGCGCCAATGTGGTTGACCACCAAGTTGCTGGCGGCGATCAATTTGCCGTGCATCACCATGCCGTGCATGTGGTCGCCCAAATGCAATGCGGTCACACGAACACCGTCGTCTTCCAGGCGCTTGGCATAGGCGCGGCCTTCGTCGCACAAAGGGTCATGCGCGACGGTGACCACCATGGCAGGCGGCGTGCCTTTGAGGCTGGCGGCTTTGAGCGGCGAGGCGCGCCAGTCATGGCGGTCTTTGGCGTTGGGGGTGTAGTGGTCGATGAAGTAGTGCATGGTGGCGGCCGTCAAGGGCACGCCGGAGGTCACGCGTTGGTAGGCGTCGCTGCTGGCGGTCAAGTCTGTCACCGGGTAAATCAGCGCCTGGAAAATGGTGGCCGGGGCGGTGCCGTCGCGCCCCATCAGGGCCAGCACGGCGGCGAGGTTGCCGCCTGCGCTGTCGCCGCCCACGGCCAGCCGCGCAGAATCGACCGACAAGGCTGCGGCATTGACGCTGACCCACTGCAATGCGGCGGCGGAGTCGTCTAGCGCTGCCGGGAAGCGGTGCTCAGGTGCGAGGCGGTAGTCCACTGCCACGACACAGATGCGCGCCCGGTTGGCAATAACGCGACACAGGCGGTCATGGCTTTGCAAGTTGCCAATCACCCAGCCGCCGCCGTGCAAGAAGACCATGCAGGGCAACTTCTCGCTGGCCTGCGTGCCTTGGCCTCGGTAGATGCGCAGCGGCAACTCGCCAGCAGAGGTGGGAATGGCCTGGTCGCGCACTGAGGCCACCTCTTCTGTGGCCGGTTGCATCACGTCCCAGCCAGCCGCGTAGGCCGCGCGGGCCTCGGCGGGCGTCAAGACTTCAAACGGGCGGGCGCCAGCCTTCCGGCTCATTTCCAAAAGCGCTTCAACTTGCGGATCCAAAGCGGGCATGGTGTTGACTCCTCAAAGACGGGTTGGATTGATGGCTATTGTTTGGGTGACAAGGAGCGGAGCATCTACTCGCCTTTCCACACCGGCTTGCGGCGCTCGGCAAATGCGGTGGCGCCCTCTCGCGCGTCGGCGGTTTTCAGCAAATGCCCGGTGATCAACTCTTGGCGGGCAAACATCTCGGCGATGGGCCAGTCGCGCTGTTCGATGACCACTTGTTTGCTGGCAGCAACCGACAAGGGCGCGTTGGCGGTGATGCGCAGCGCCAATTTCTTCGCTTCTTCCAGCGCTTGGCCGGGTTCCACCAGGATGTTGATCAAGCCGTACTGGTGCAGGCGCTCGGCAGACACCATGTCGCCTGTCAACGCCATCTCCATCGCGATGCGTTGCGGGATGAGGCGCGGCAGCCGCATCAGGCCACCGGCTGCGGCCCCGAGGCCGCGTTTGACTTCAGGCAGGCCAAACTTTGCGTCGCGCGAAGCCACCACCAGATCACAGGCCAGCACGGCCTCGAAGCCACCAGCCAATGCGTACCCCTCGACTGCAGCGATCAACGGCTTGCGCGGCGGCGTCATGGCGATGCCCAAAATGCCCCGGCCTTTGACGCGAACCACTTCGCCGCGCAGGAAAGCCTTCAAGTCCATGCCCGCGCAAAAGCTGCCGCCTGCGCCCGTCAAGATGCCGATATGAAGGTCGTTGCGGTGGTCCATTTCGTCGAGCGCGGCGCACACGCCGTAGGAGACCGCGCCGTTGATGGCGTTTTTGACTTCGGGCCGGTTGATGGTGACCACGACCATGCCGTCGATGTGTTCCACCAGGACTTCTTTGGCTTTGTTGTCGTCGGTCATCGTGTGTTCATTCTGGGTTGTGAAAACTGTTTATACGTCCGTCGGGTTCAACTTGCGCAGCCGTTCAATTGCCTCAAGGTATTGCTCTTGCAGCTGCACCATCACGTCGCGCACTGAGGACTCTTCCTTGATCATGCCGACCACTTGCCCGGCAGGGAAGGAATACAAGTCTTTGCGTTTGGCCCGCACAACACGCGCATGAGCCTCGTTGTACAAGATGCCTTGCAAGGGCGTGGGCAGGTATTTCGGCGCGCCGGGCTGCTCCCAGGCTTCCGACAAATCGCTTTTGATCATGCGCACGGGTTTGCCGGTGCGGGCGCGGCGGCGCACGGCGTCTTCGGTGCGGGCGTCAAACAACACTTGCTTCTCAAACGGGTCAAGCTCGCTTTCGCGGGTGCCCAGCCACAAGGTGCCGCACCACACGCCCTGCGCGCCCAGCGCCAGCGCGGCGGCAATCTGGCTGCCTCGCGCAATGCCGCCTGCCGCCAGCACCGCGACTTTGTCGCCGCAGGCCTCCACCACTTGCGGCACCAGCACCATGGTGGCGACTTCGCCGGTGTGGCCGCCAGCCTCCGTGCCCTGCGCGATGATGACTTCAACACCCGCCGCCACGTGGCGCGCGGCGTGTTCGCCCTTGCCGCACATGGCGCCAATCACCACGTTGCGGGAGCGCAGCTCAGCCACCACGTCGGGCGGCGGCGAGCCCAGCGCGCTGACCACGAAATTCACTTGTGCGTGCGCCAGCGCCACACGCAGCAAGCGGCGCGCGCCGTCAGGCGTCATGTTGCCGCGCCCATCGACAATTTCTTTGTGGACGCGGGCGCGTTCGTCGAGCGGCAACTCGGGCACCCCAGCGTCGCCCAAGATTTTGTCCATGAAGGCGCGGTGCGCCGCAGGGATCAATTTCTCCAAGTCTTCCGTGCTGCGCTCAGCCTCTTTGTCGTAGGCCGTAGGGATGATGATGTCAACGCCGTAGGGCCTGCCCTGCGTGTGTTGGTCGATCCAACGCAGCTCGGCTTCAAGCTGCTCGGGCGAAAAGGTGGACGCGCCGAGCACGCCGAAGCCGCCGGCCTTGGTGACTTCCACCACCACGTCGCGACAATGCGAGAAAGCGAAGATGGGCAGCTCGCAGCCCAGTTTTTCACAGAGGGAGGTTCGCATTTTGGATGTTTGAGTCGCTATAAATACGGTAGCTGTTTACGCACATTATTCGTGACTTAGAGCCGGGTTTTGTTTAAAAATATGCAAAAATCAGCGAATTGGGCTAATTAATTAATATGGGTGTTAATTACTCTAAAGTTCACAGCTAACTGCCGCCAACTCAAGTTACAGCGCAATGCCAAGCTTCTTCACGATCACTGACCAGCGCGCCACTTCTGCCGCCACATAAGCCTGTGCCTGCGCCGGGCTTGATTTGGTCACCGGTTGAATGCCAAGCTGCGCTAAGCGCTCTTGAATCGCCGGGCGCTCCATCACGCGGCCCACAGCGCGGGCAATCGGCTCAATTAGTTCGCGGGGTGTGCCCAATGGCGCGGCCAGCAAGTTGGAGGTGCCGGCGATGAGGTCGTAACCGGCTTCGCGCGAAGTTGGGATGTCGGGCGAAATTTTTTCGCGCGCTTCGGCCATCGTGGTGATGATGCGCAGTTTGCCGGCCTTGTGGTGCGGCAAGAGCGTGCCCGAAGTCTCGACGATGAAATGCACCGTGCCTGAAATCGTGTCGGTGATCGCCCCTGCGCTGCCCGCGTAGGCGATGTCGGCAATGTCAACGCCCGCCAGCTCTTTGAAGAGTTCGGCGGCCAAATGCACCGTGGTGCCCAGTCCCGCGTGGCCGTAGGAGAGTTTGTTGGGCCGCGCTTTGGCGTAGGCGACCAGGCCTTTCAAGTCTGTGACCGGAAGCGCCGGGTTCACCGCGATCACGAAAGGCGCGTTGGACAAATGCGCGATCCACTGGAAATCATCCACCGGGTTGTAGGGCGGCTTGGCGCGGGAAATCGGTGCTGAGACTGCCGTGGAGCCGGTTGCCAGCATCAGTTGCGTGCCGTCTTTGGGGGCGCGCAAGAACCCCACCGCCACCGTCAACCCGCCCGCACCGGGTTTGTTTTCGACCAGCACCGGGCGCGACAACTCTTCGCGAAGGGCGTCGGCCAGAAAACGCGCGAACAGGTCACCCGAGCCACCCGGCGGGAAGCCGACCGCGATCTTGATAGGAACCGGATCATTCGCAAAAGAAAGGCCGGGCGCGATGCCGCAAGCGATGGCGGCGATGCCGGTTGTAACGGCACGCCGAGTCAGGTTCGATCTATTCATGTCTAGCTCCTTTTTGGATCTTCAAAGCATTTCCAAATCACCATCGAAGAGGGTTGCGCCTGCTTCATTCATGATTTGGAAATGGAATTACGTGTCCCGTCCTGTGTGATCAGGCAAGGATTCGCTCGTCTGCTTCTTCCCCGTCGGTCAATGCGCCTCGAAACCGCGGTTCTGCCAGCGCCGTGATCAACCTGCGCCGCTCCGCGAGTGTCGTCGCGCGGATGTCGGCCACACCGTGCTCCGTGACAACAACATCGACATCGCTTTGCGCCGTGGTCACGTAGGCGCTGCTGAGGCGCGCCACCAAGCGGCTTTTCGATGCCGCGCCGAAGCTGGCCGGCAGGGCAAGGATTGCCAGCCCCCCTGGAGAGCGCCGCGCCGCGCGGAAGTAGTCGGATTGCCCGCCAATCGCGCCGACGTAACGCGCGCCGACCAACTCCGCGTTCGCCTGCCCGTACAAGTCCACCTCAAGCGCGGAATTGACCGCGATGAACGGCGCGCCAGCCGCTTGGCCCGTCGGAGCGACCAGTTGCGCCGGCGTTGCGAAGCTGAGCGCGCCGCGCGGGCCGGCGAAGTCGTAAAGGCTGCGGCTGCCAACCGCGAGCGAGGTCATGCACGCCTCGCGATCTGTGGTTTCAACCGCGCCGCTGGCCATCAGCTCCGGCAACCAGTCACCCACCATGCCAGATCGCACCCGCAGGCCACGGTGCTGCGACAATGCGTGCGCCACCGCCGCCGCCATGCTGCCAATGCCCAACTGGATGACGGCGCCGTCTGGCACCAGGCGCGCGACGTTGCGGCCGATGATGAGCTGCCGCGCGTCTGGCGCTTCGTTCGGAATTTCGGGCAGCGGCAGGTCGCTCTCGCCTGCGACCACCACGCGGCTGCCATGCAAGCGAAAGGCCGAGCGGGCGCGTGGCACGTTCGGGTTGATTTCGACCAGCACAACGCGCGCCGCCTGTGCCGCATGCCACACATAGTCCACCGTGCAACCGAGGCTGTGGTAACCCTCCGCGTCAGCGGGCGACACCTGCAGCAGCACGACATCGGCCTTGAGCACGCCAGAGTCGAAGTACGACGCCAGTTGCGACAACTGCGCTGGAATCACACGCGCCGCGCCGCGCCCAACAACGTGACGTACCGTCCCCAGGCCGCAATAGGTTGTCACGCGAAGGGCCGCGTCGATTGGGGCGCCCCAAGCCGGGTTGAGCGAAAAGCCGCAAAACACGTGGACCTGCCCGAGCCCGGCCGCCAACGCAAACAATTCGTCCACCAAGCCCGCAGGCTCAGCAGTCGCTTGCGCTACCACCACGTGGTCGCCAGGGCGCAGGTGTTCAGCCAGGACGGAGCGTTTCATCGGCATGCTTTTCGGTCCTGACAGGCAGCCTTACGCCGGCTTGGCCGATCCGGCTGCCAGCCAAGCGGGCGGGCGACCGGCGATGGTGAAGGTCTGGCTGCCCGTCCCGGTGCTGGTGGCGCCGCCGAAGTCGGCCTTGATGCCAACCGGCTGGATGCGGTGCCAATGCTCCTTGAGCGATCCATCGGGATAGACCACCTTGGACGGGTGCGCGACATCCCACACGTCGAACTCGATGTGGTGCTGGGCGCGCCAGGCGCCCAGACCGCGACCATCGTTGTACCCGCCGCTGTAGCCCAGGCCCTGCATCGCGATCGACGCGCCAAGCGCGGTGAGATCCATCTGCAAGCGCTTGCCGCCGTCGAACGTCGCGCTCACCCTCGCCGTGCGAAACCGGCGCGTGCCCGGATGCAAGTTCGCTGAAAGCTCGATCTTCTGCACAACATGCACGGCCTCTGTGGCGCGCTCGGTCACGACGCCGGTGGTGTACGGTTCATCTTCGCCGCGCGCTTCAAAGAGCAGGTGTCCACTCATCGAATCGGTGGAGAAGAACAGGAAAGACATCACGTGCCCTTTCTCAGCCAACGTGACCTTCGGCCCGGTGACCGGCTCGGGCACGCCCATGCCCCGGCGCACGCCCCAGGAGTGGTCGCGGCAGGACCACCAGTTGCTGATCTCGATGCGCTTTCCGTCCGCCTCCATCCAGCCGCTGGCAAGGCCAATCTGGTCGAATCGGCGGTAGTCCTGAACGGTGCGCCCATGCAGGCGCTCGTAATGCGGATGCTCCTCACGCGCGGGTTCAACGCAGCGCCAGCGGATGGCGCCTGACATCCCGTGCTCTCCCGGTGAGATGGCGATCTCGAACTCTTCGAGCGGCTTCACAGGCTGGATGCGAATGGGGCCGCATTCGGTATCCGCGTTGCGGTCAAGCGAGCGCGACACCCGCAGGTTGTATTGCTTGCCGTCCACCGTCATGACCGCGCCGCCATCGAGCACGTTCATGTTGCGGTAAGCGCCCATGGTGATCTGGATCGCCACCCGACCGTCTTGCGAATAAATGGCAAACCAGTAGCGGTCAAAAAACCGGGGGTCGCTGGTCCAGACGTGGTCGAAGGTGGTTGGCAACTGGTGCCAGAGTGTGTCGTCAAGCGGGGTCAGCATCAGGTCGCCTTTGCGGATGGGGAGGAGGTGGAGACGTAGCGCATCGGCGCGCTTGCGGCGCGCGCGCTCATGTGCGCAAGCGCGGCAGCGCGCAGGGCGGGTGTGGGGGCAGCGTCACACAGGGCTTGCGAAAGGAGTTCGCGCAGTTCGCAGTTGCGTAGATCTAGCGCTGCCATATTGGCGGTATCGGGCTCGGGCCGTCCCAGGGCAATAGTGATGGATTCGGCCAACTCGGGCGCGACTTCTGCCTGAAGTTGACCGAGGAGTGCGGCCGTCGCCCGGTTGTCGTTGTGGAGGAAGCCAGGAACCGCTGGCAGCGCGCCGGTCAACATGCGCAGGTTGCTGATGAGGCCATCGAGGATGGTGCGGGCGTACGGATCGGCAACGCAGGGCGAGACGAGCTTTTCGAGGATGCGGCAGCTGCCTAGCAGTTGCTCTTCGACGGTGGGCCTCATGCAGTGCGCTCCATCATCTGAAACATCGGGCGATACAGCCAAGAAGGTGTCTGGAACACGCGGTCGTAGCGACCGGCCACAAACTCGCTCACCGCTGTCAACTGAATGACGGCCAGCTTCCAGCAGGAAAAGACGTTCCACCAGCGCAGCGCCGTTTCATCCACCCGGCGCCCGGTGAGCGCGCGGTAGGCGGCGACGATCTGCTCGCGCTCCCAAACGCCCGCAATCTGGTGCTCGCGCTTGCGCACCGGGTTGGTCACCCAGCCCAAGTCCTCCAGCGGGTCGCCCAAATGGGCCGTCTCCCAGTCGAGTTTGGCGCTGATATGTTCGCCCGAAATGAGCGCGTTGCCCGGCTTGAAGTCGCCATGCACGAGAACAATCGCTTCGGCCTCTGGCGCGCCCTGGCGCAACCAGGCGAGCACGTAGTCGAGTTCGGGATGCGGTTCGAGCCGCACTCGGTGGTATTCCGCCTCCCAGTGCGCGAGTTCAAAGCGCGAAGGCGCGCCGGTCGGCACATCGAGCACCGGGCCTAAGCCGCGCTCACGCCAATCGACTTTGTGAATGCGCGCCATGAGGTCGATGAATGCATGGGCCAGGTTCAAGCGCGCCTCCAGCGGGCGATCTCCGTTGAGCACCATGTAATCGCAGGTTCCGGGCATGCGATCCATCACCAGCGAGGGCCCGCCGAGCCAGCGGCCGTCAAAGTCCACCCAGTGCGCCTTCGGTGCCGGCACGGACGATGCCTCCAACGCTTTGAGCACCGCAAACTCGCGCTGGCGGTCAGTGGAGAGCAGCGTGCCGGCGGCATCGCGCATGAGCATGAGGTGGTGCGACTGCGCGCCCGCAGCATCGACCCAGGTGGCGTCGAGCGACCAGTTCTCGCGTGACAGACCGCCTGCGGCGCGTTTCACGCCGGTGAAACCGATGTTGTGGGCGGTCGGGATCGCGTCAAGGATCAGGGCCTCAAGGCCGGCGACCACCCGCTCGGCCGAAGTCGACGCGCCACCGGCATGGGCATTCGCATGCGGCGCCGCGCGCAGCGCATCTTCCAGCGGGGTGTTTCCGGGAGATCGAGGCGCAAGAACTGCGCTGCCAACCGCCTCGACTTGATGTCGTTCTGCCATAAGCCGCTTTTGTGAGTCAGTCACTCTATTCTTCGAAAAAAGAAACCGCCAATCAAGTTTCGAAAAATCGAAATTAGTTGTGCAATTTCGAAAATTATACCGAAATCCACAATGATATACTGATCGGTATTAAATAATTCTAATGCGCAATAATCTGTGCGCTGGTTTTCGAACCAGGCTTTGAATCAAGCTGCGAAGGACACGACGAATGGCAAATCTTCCGCTGGCTGGTATCCGCGTGCTGACCATGGCAGAGCAATATCCAGGGCCCTATGCCACCATGCTGCTGGCCGACTTGGGCGCCGATGTCATTTTGGTGGAACGTCCGGGCACAGGCGACCCGTCCAGGCGTTTTGCGGGGCTGTTCGCTTCGTTCAACCGCAACAAGCGGTCTGTCGCGCTGGACTTGAAATCCGACAAAGGGCGCGCTGATTTTTTGCGCCTTGTCGACACGGCGGATGTGGTGATGGAAGGCTTCCGCCCCGGCGTTGTAGCGCGCCTCAAGGTTGGTGCAGACGACTTGCGGGCGCGTAAGCCGTCACTGATCTATGTGTCGATATCGTCATTTGGGCAAAACGGCCCGCAGGCGGGCGTTGCCGGCCATGACCTGAGCATCCAGGCCGCCGCTGGCATGATTGATGTGCCAATAGGCCAAGAAGCGTCATTGGCGTTGCCGGTGCTGCCGCTTGCCGACATTTCGTCCGCCATGTTTGCGGCGATGGGTGTGGTGACGGCGCTGTTTGAGCGC
This sequence comes from Rhodoferax sp., assembly GCA_031428695.1. Lineage (GTDB taxonomy): Bacteria > Pseudomonadota > Gammaproteobacteria > Burkholderiales > Burkholderiaceae_C > JANYCG01. The sequence continues at coordinate 42,825 of JANOYE010000179.1, forward strand.
TCCAAATCGGGCCAAGGAAGCGCCATCGACGTGTCGATGCTGGATTCGTTGGTGAGCTGGATGACCCCGTTCCTCGTGCCGCCCACCAACAACTTGCCAACGCGTATTTTGCCGCCGCAAGACCCTGGTTACGGCTTGTTTGGCACAGCCGACGGGCAGCAGATCACGCTTAGCATCGCGGGCGAAGACACCATGTGGGCCGACCTGTGCTCACTTCTCAATCTGGCACAATTTTCGGAATTGAATGAAGTCGACCGCAGCGCGCGCGCCAAGGAGATCACGCCCCATCTGCGCGCAGCTATTGCGCGTTGGCGTTATGAACCGCTCTTCCAGAAGTTGGAGTCGCTGGGCATTGCCTTTGGGCCGGTGCGCCGGCTGCATGAGGTTTTGCCCGACCCGCAGATGGTGGCGCGCGGCATGGCGGTCAAAGTCACTGGGCCCAATGGCGTGCAAACCTTTGTGCCGCAGCCGCTGCTGATGGACGGCGCGCGCGGCAAGATCCGCTGCCAAGCGCCTGCCCTGGGCCAACACAACGCCGAGGTGCTGGGCGCGCTGGCGAGCCCGGCTGTTACGGCCTGAGGTTTTTAGCCGCCGCCGACGGTTTGGCGATAGGCTTGGGCAAGGGTTTTGCCAGCGCCTTGCTGGCGCCGGCCTGGTTTTTCCCTGGTTTGGCCTGGATCATCGCCAACACCAGATCGGTGATGCTTTCTGCCGTTTCCAGGGGTGTCAGCCGCCCTGTTGGGCGGTACCACACGTAAGACCAACTGACAATGCCGCCGATTGCCAGCGACGCCATTTGCACATCATTGACAAGGAACTCTCCGTTGGCCACGCCCTCATTGAGCAAGGCGCTGAATTTGCGGTCAAACTCGCGCCGCATGTTGTCAATGGCATCGCTGTCTTTTTTGGACAGGTGTTTTTGTTCCCGCGTGTAAATCGCGATGTGGCCCTGGTTCTCAAGCACGGCCAGCATGAAGTCCCGCACCATTGTTTGCACCTTGTCGGTAGCACTGCCTTCCGACGCGACAACGCGGTTCAGCACATCAAGCGACGCCCGGATGCCATGTGAGCAAATCTCTGCCAACAATTCGCTTTTTGATTTGAAGTGTGAATAGATGAACGGTTTGGTCACGTTCATTTTCTCGGCTACCGCCTCCAGGGTGGTGTTGCCCAGCCCGTTCTTGTGAAACAGCTCAACTGCCGTGGCAATGATGCGCTCGCGTTTCAACCTCGCAACGGCATCGCGAATATCTTCCATTGCAGATGTGGCGCGGGACGTGGCGCCAGATGCCTTGGTTCGGGCAGCGGACTTGGCGGCAACAAGCGGCGGCGACTTTGCTCGGACGGTTTTGGCGGAAAGCGAAGCCTCGCGGGACTTCGTGCGTGGCGCGGTTATTTTCATACCCGCGAGTATATCTTCAGACTCCTGACCTGAATACCAGATCGACGCCACCCTCGCGTGCCTCAAACGCGCCGATGACCGGAGTGCCGATCGCCATCGTCACGTCGCCGCGCCAACGCCCTAACGCCCGCACACCTTCGTCAAGGTCAACCGTGACCAGCGTGTAAGGAAGCTCGGCGGCAAAAGCCGGGTGAAAAGCGTGGTGCGCCACCGTCCAGCTGTGAATTTTGCCAACCGCCTTGGAGGCAAGCCAGGTGACGGAGTCTGAGTAACAAGCGTCGCACAACATGCGCGGGTAGTGGCGGATTTTGCCGCAGGCACCGCAGGATTGAAGAAGGAGTCGCCCTTGCGCCGCCGCTTCCCAATAAGGGCGCGCAAGTTCGCTGATTGGGGGATTGGGTTTGGCGGGCAATGTCGTTGTTGTCATGATTACCCCCTGCGCATGATGGCCAAAGCGCCGTCGCCCATGTCGCCGTACCCGGTCACCAGGCCAAGCTCCGCGTTTTTCACTTGCGCCAAACCAGCATCGCCGCGCAACTGCCGCACCAGTTCAACGATGTGATTCAAGCCCCAAACGTGCGCCTGGGACAACAGGCCGCCGTGGGTGTTGGTGGGCAGTGCGCCGCCCAGTTTGAGCCGGCCGCCCTGAACGAAAGGCCCGCCTTCGCCCTTGGCGCAAAACCCCATGTCTTCGAGTTGGCGAATCACCGCATAGGTGAAGCAGTCATAAATTTCAGCGACCTGGATGTCAGCCGGTGTGACGCCTGCCATTTGGAACGCGCGAGGTGCTGCCTTGGCGATGCCCAGGCTGGTCATGTCGGGCCGCTGCGTGATGGCGCCAGGCGAGTCTGGATGCCCTTCAGCGACGCCAGAGATATAGACTTTGCGGTGGCGCAGGTCGCCTGCCCGCTCGGCAGCGCTGATGACCACTGCCGCGCCTCCATCACTCTCCAAGCTGCAGTCAAGCAGGCGAAACGGGTCAGCGATCATGCGGGAGTTGCGGTGGTCTTCCAGAGTGATGGGTTTCTTCATCACCGCATTGCTGTTGAGCAAGGCGTGTTCGCGGCAGGCCACCGCCACTTCGCCGAATTGCTCGATGGTGGTGCCGTAAAGCTCCATGTGGCGGCGCGCCATCGGCGCATAAAGTTGCGCCGGCGCGATGGCGCCCATGGCGTATTCGAACTCGGTGACAAAGTGGAACTGCGGCATGCCGTGGATGCGCGCGCCCGCCTTGTTGGCCGAAGCGCTGACATTGCGCCCAAAGGTGATCAAGACATGGTTGCAAGCGCCGCTGGCCACCGCCGCAGCGGCGCATTGCAGCGCCATCGCCGGGCTGGCACCGCCATGCGGCACTATTGCTGAGAAGCGCAGATCGGGCAGGCCAAAGTTGTCAATGAAATCGTCTGCCGTGCCGCTGACGATGCCAATCGGAATAATGCCGTCAATGTCTTTCGGACTCAAGCCCGCATCGGCGATGGCTTTGAGCGAAGACTCGATTTGAAGCTCGAACGCGGTCTTGGTCGAGCCCCGCATGTAAACCGTCTCGCCGATGCCCGTCACGCAGGATTTGTCTTTCAAACTCACATTGCCCTCCGGTGAATAGTCCTGGGTAGCCAGCCGGTCATTCCATTTTCGCGCCGGAGAGCTGCACGACTTCTTTCCATTTAACGCGCTCCTGCTCCGCAAAGGTCGCGGTTTCCTGCGGCGTGGAGGAGACGGCGCGTGCACCGGTTTCCAGAAAGCGCTGTTGCATAGCGGGCTCAGCGGCAATCGCTTGAATGGCCGAAGACAACTTGGCTACCACAGCGGTGGGTGTGCCCTTGGGCACCACAAACGCACCCCAGGAGGTGATGATGAAGTCACGCACACCAGCTTCCGCCATGGTGGGCACTTCAGGCAAAGTGGGCCAGCGCTCGGCAGCGGTGACCGCCAGCGCTTTGACTTTTCCAGCCTTGATCAACGGCGTGTAACTGGCGATGTTGTCAATGGCGAAGTCGGTGTCGCCAGCGATCAGCGCGGGCATGGATTGCGCGGCGCCCCGGTAGGGAATATGCACCGCCTTCAAGCCGCTACGCACCCGGAACAGTTCGCCCGCGAGGTGCGGCGTTGTGCCTACGCCGGCCGAACCGAAGCTCACCCCTTTGGATTGCTTGAGTCCCCACTCCACAAACTCTTGCACCGTTTTCGCCGGATGGGTGGCCGCCACCACAAAGGTATTGCAGTTCTGCCAGATCATCGATACATAGTCGAAGTCTTTCACCGGGTCGTAGCCCAGGTTGGAAAACAGGAACTGGTTGATCGACAAGGTGCCAATCGTGGCCGAGGCAATGGTGTAACCGTCTGCAGGCGAAGCTTTGACCGCCTGCATGCCAATATTGCCGCCCGCGCCGGTCTTGTTGTCCACGACAAAGTTTTGCCCTAGCCGCGCTTGCAGTTTTTCCGCCAATGCGCGGGTCAATATGTCTGACGCGCCGCCTGCGGTGAAAGGCACAACGATTTTGACCGTGGCGTTGGGCCAGTTGGTGGCCTGGGCGAACGCGCCCGGCAGGGCCAATGCCGCGCTTGACGCCACTGTTGACTGAATGAGCGAACGGCGAGTGATCATGATGATGTTTCCTTCAGTTTTATCTGCCGAGCGGATTGCTCAGCGGGTTTGTCAACCTGGGTCAGTGCGAGCATGAAGTCAGCCATGCGCTGCGCGATGTCTTGTGCGGCGAGGCGCCCGCCAGGCCTGAACCAGACACTGGCCCAGCTTGCGATACCGCCAATGGCAAGCGCTGCTAGCGCCGTTTCTTCAATGTTGAATTCACCCTTGGCGACGCCTTGATCCAACAGGCCGATGAGTTTGCGGTCAAATTCGCGCCGCATGTTCTGAATTCTTTCGCGGTCAGACGACTCCAGATTCTTCTCTTCCCGCGTGTAAATGGCAATGTGCTTCTGGCTCTCCAACACAGCCAGCATGAAGTCGTTGGCGAACGCGGCAAGTCGCTCGCGCGATGTGCCATCCGAGGCCATAGCGCGGTCAATGGCCTGCAACGATACACCAATGCCCTGCGCGCAAATGGCGGCCAGCAATTCTGTTTTGGAGCTGAAATGCGCGTAAATGAAGGGCTTGGTCATGCCCATTTGCTCGGCTACCTGGTCCAGCGTGGTGTGGCCGAATCCGTGAAGGTAAAACATGTCTACCGCTGCGGCGACGATGCGTTCGCGCTTCAGGCTCAGAACTGCTTCGCGGATGTCGTCATTCATGGCGGCGCCCTACGAGGCCCTGCTGACTTTGGGCAGCAAGGCGTTGCCAATGATCTGGCGCATGACTTCCACCGCCCCGCCGCCGACGCGGCACATCCGGGCGTCGGCAAATGCGCGGGCAATCGGGTATTCCCACATGTAGCCCCAGCCACCGAAAAACTGCAAGCATTCATCCATCACCCGACCTTGCAGCTCGGTTGTTACCAATTTGGCGGCGGCTGCGTCGGTGGCGTCAAATTTGCCCTGCAAATGCAACTCGATGCAGCGATCCACAAACACCCTTTGCGCCAGCACTTCGGCGTGTAATCCGGCGAGCTTGAAGCGGGTGTTTTGAAAATCTCCGAGCGTGTGGCCGAACATTTTTCGCTCTGTCACGTAATCAATCGTCCATTGCAGTGCGGCCTCGGAACTGGAGACGCCGCGAATCGCCTGCACCAGCCGCTCCTGCGCCAGTTGCGTCATCAGCATCGCAAATCCCGAGCCCTCAGCGCCGAGCAAATTGCCTACCGGCACCCGCAAGTCCGAGAAGAACAGTTCCGACGTGTCTTGCGCTTTGCAGCCAATTTTCTCCAGCTTGCGTCCGCGCGTGAAACCTGGCCGGCTGGTCTCCACCAGAATCAAGCTGACGCCCTTGCCGCGGGCTTTTGGGTCTGTCTTGCAAGCCAAAAGAAGCAGGTCTGCGCTGTGCCCATTGGTGATGAAAACCTTTTGCCCGTTGATCACGTAGTCGTCGCCATCGCGAATGGCTTGGGTGCGCATGGCCTGCACGTCGCTGCCGCCCGAAGGCTCGCTCATGCCCAGGGCAACCACCACTTCACCCGTTGCCATTTTGGGCAGCCACTTCTGCTTTTGCGCCTCAGTGCCGAAGTCAACCAGATACGGGGCCACAATGTCGGAGTGCAAGTAAAAGGTTGGACCAGTGGCGCCAGCGCGTGCCATCTCTTCGATCAAGATAGTGCTGTGCAAAAAGTCGCCACCCATGCCGCCGTATTGGTCGGGGACATTGCAGCACAACAGGCCCAACTCGGCCGCCTGGTGCCACAAGGAGCGGGGCACTTGGCCAGCTTTTTCCCAGTCCGCATGAAAGGGCGTGACGTGTTCCGCGATGAAGCGCCGAACCGTGCCCCGAAAGTCGTCGTGTTCCGGGCTGAAGAGTGTGCGTGGAATCATGGCGTTTGAAGGTTCAATCGTTTGCAGCGCACACACCGCCAGCAGCGGTCAAACGCGCGATGCTGTCGGTGTCGAAGTCACATTCATGCAATATCTCAGCGCTGTGTTCACCTAGATTGGGCGGCAGGCGTGTGATGCCGGGTGGCGAGGCGCTCATGCCGATGGGGTTGCGCGGGAAACGCAGCAACCCCTCGGTGGCATGTTCGGCGATTTCCCAGAATTTGACGCTTTCCAGGTGCGGGTCTGTCTTTAGGTCTTCAAGTTTGTTGACCACGGAAAATGGAATGTCCTGCGGCGTGAGCAGGGTGAGCCATTCTGCGTTTGACTTGCGGGCGACTTGGCGCTCAATCTCATCCCAAACGGCCCGGAAGTGTTTTTGCCTGGCGGCGAAGGTGGCAAAACGCTCGTCCAACATGATCTGCGGCTCGCCGGCCAGGGCAAAAAAGCTGTTCCAGTGGGCGTCTGAATATGGTAACAACGCAAGGTACCCATCGAGGGTCTTGTAGGGGCGGCGCGCTGCAGTGGCGACGGGCAAATACCCCATGTCGCCCACCGGTGGTTCAAAAACATGACCCCACTGGTGCTCCATCATGTTGAAGGCGGCCATGGTCTCAAACATGGGCACTTCCACTTGCTGGCCTTCGCCTGTGCGCATTCGGTGCATGAGCGCCAATACGATGGCGTATGCCGCATGAACGCCGCTGATCTTGTCGGCGATGATTGTCGGGATGAAGCGTGGCTGCCCAGCGATGACGGTTTGCAACATGGCCAGCCCTGACGCGGCCTGAATGATGTCGTCGTAGGCCGGCCGGCCGCCGTAAAGCCCTTCATCGCTGTAACCCGTGACATGGCAATACACCAGCGCTGGGTTGGTGGCGGCCAGCGCCGCGTAGTCCAGGCCGAGGCGAGTGGCTGCGGGTGTGCGCATGGAGTGCAGCAACACATCAGTCTTCGCCACCAGTTGCCGCAGAATTTCGATCCCTTCCGGGCGTTTCAAGTCCACCACGATGCTGCGTTTGCTGCGGTTGCTAGTCAAGAAAAACGCCCCCATTTTGGGTGAGCGGCGCGGGCCGATGGATCGGGTCAGGTCGCCTTCGGGCGGCTCCAGTTTGATCACCTCCGCGCCCATGTCGCCCAGGTATTGCCCGGCGACAGGGCCGAAAATCATGGAGGCAATCTCCAGCACACGCATGCCTTCAAGCGGTTTTTTGGTTTTCATAGAACGACAACGGGGGCAAGGGGGCTGCCCGTGGCGCCGACAATCGGCAACGCACTGGCGACAAACAGAAACTCATGGCGGCCAGCGGCAACCAGCGGGTCAAGCATCAGGCCTTCGAGCAGGGGCATTCCGTAATCGCGGATCAGCATCTGGTGTACCGGAAACACTTTGCCTTCGGGGAAGGGCAACACCTCAACGGCAAAATTGTCTGCGCCCACCAGGGCTACGTCATGTTCGACCAGCCACCTGGCGGCTTCCACATCAATGCCGGGCTCGATGTTGAAATCCGGCTGTGTCACATTTTTTTGCGACTCCAGCCAGCCAGTGCGCAGCAGGATCGCATCCCCCCGCTCGGGCTTGACGCCTGCGGCCAGCGCCGCAGCCTTCATGTCCTCCCGCCCGATGGACTCGCCAGGCGCCAACACACGGCCTTTGAGCTTCACAAAATCAAACAGCAGGCCCCGCGTGAATATGGGTGGCATCTTCTCGACACCCAAGCGCGTCGCGCCTGTGGTGCTGCGGATGCTGTCGCCCAAGTAACCGTTGTAGAGTTTGTCGTCGTACCAGGCGTGGCACAAAGCATCAACATGGGTGCCGATGTGCAATGGCATCACCACCGAGTCCTCAGCGAACTGGAAACCGCCAGGCCGCTTGCTCCCTGCAATCGCGTAGTCCCCGCCATCCCGCCCCATGAAGTGCTGCAGGCCGCAGCGGTGCGCAGGCACCGGGGTTTTGCTCGACAACAACTGCGCCAGCCGCAGCACCTCGCCGGTTCGCACCAACGCGCTGGCGCGCTTGACTTGTTCCGGCCCGATGAAATTGAGCGCGCCGCGTTCATCGTCAGCGCCCCAGCGGTTCCAGGCGTTTGGTTTTTGCGTTACGGCGTTCATGAACGGTGCCCCAACCGGGTTGACAACCGCCGTGCGGCGTCGCGCAGCTTTGTCACTGCCGGGTCATGTTCGTTGAAGCTGGACTCCCCCATCATCGTCAGCGCCAGGACAATCGCACCAGCCGCGTCAAACACAGGAGCGCTGACGGCATTCACGCCTTCTTCGTTGACATCCAGAATGATGGCGTCATAAATGGAAGCCAAACGTTGTTCGCGCACGATGGCGAGGTGCCCTTCAACCGCTTCGCGGGTCTTGAAGGGCGCTTCGAGCAAGTGCTGCTGGGCCGCGATTTCAGTGTCGAGGTAACGCGCCGTCAGCCCTGGCTCTGAGAATGCGGCAAACACTTTGCCGGTTGACGAGCCCAAAAGCGGCAGCACCATGCCGCAGCGCAGCCGCACATGCAGCGCTTTGCGCGCCTCTATCCACCATATCAGCGTGGGGCCCAGATTGCCCCAGACACCCAGGCCAACGGTTTTGTCCGTCTCACGGTTTAAGTCCTCGAGAATCGGCCGGGCCAGATGCACCGCGTTGAGGGTGGCGATGTTGCCAGAGCCCGCGCCGACGTCAATGCCGTTGTCATACGGGTGCACCACCATGTACTTGCCGGCGCCAAAGGCCAGTGGTTTGCGTGCGCTGCCGACGATGCGTTCGACGCGCCCGAGAAACAAAAGGTGGTCGCCGCCAGGGTAGGTGGCTTCGGTGCGGCACTCCAAGTAGGCGGAGCAACCGTCTATCAGCGGCAAACCGTCAATGCCGGGCGTGATGGCAACGCCGCCGAATCGGTCTGGCCCGGATTTTGCGAAGCGGTTGGAGACTTCTACCTGCTCCTCAGACAAAATGTTGACAACGAACCGTTTGGCCTTGCTGTAGACTGGAAAAGCCCGCGCGTTCGTACGCAGGCTCCACACAATCAGCGGCGGATCGAGCGACACTGAATTGAAGGAATTAGCTGTCATGCCAATTGGTTTGCCCGCATCGTCCAGCACGGTGATCACCGTGACGCCTGTGACAAAAGCGCCCAAGCAACGACGCAATTCGGCCGAGTCGATGGTGCCAGGCGGCGCTTGTTTGACGAGGCTGTCCATCACGCCATCAGGTTCTCGCGGAAAGTTTCACCTTCGTACTCTGTTCGATAAACCCCCCGCTTTTGCAGGATCGGCACCACTTGGTCGACAAAATCCTCCACGCTGTCCGGGTTGGTCGTGGGGCTTAGGTTAAAGCCATAACAGCCGGTTTCGCGCCAGGCATGTTCGATCTCATTCGCTACCTTCTCGGGCGTGCCTATAACTTGCGGAATCGCCACCGACAGCGCCCATTGGGCCGCTGCGGCACGCAGAGTGACGGCCTTGCCATCAGCGGCAGTGAGCGTAGCGGACATCAAGCCGCGTGAGGCCTGCGTGTCCATTTCAGAAAGCGGCATTTCCGGGTCGAACTTGCTCAAGTCCACCCCAAAAACGCCCGAGAGGCGCGCCAGGATCGCGTCCAGCGGGATACGCTCTTTCAATTCCTCGGCGCGTTGTTTCGCTTCGAGCTCGGTGCTGCGCACAATCGGCTGCAGGCCGTACAAGACCTTGGGCTCTGCGCTTTTCCCGTGCTCTTTGGACGCGGCGCGCAGCTGTTGCATGCTTTTTTTCATGCCGGTCACGTGGCCCTGGATGGCGAAGATGACTTCGGCATGGTCCATCGCGAACTTCATGCCGCGCCCCGAGGAACCTGCCTGGAACAGGAGCGGTAAACCATAGTCAGACGGCAACACTGGCGCCACCGCTTTGCAGCTCAAATATTTGCCCTTGAAATCAACTTGCTTGATCTTCGCCGGGTCGGCAAACTGGCCAGTCGCGGCGTTTTTCAAGATCGCGTCGCGCGGCACGCTGTTCCACAACGCATAACAAATCGCCATGAACTCGTCTGCTTGGTCATACCGCTGGTCATGCGCCATCTGCACACCCATGCCGTTGGCCAAATGTTCGGCATTGCTGAAACCGGAGACGATGTTCCAGCCGACCCTGCCGCGGCTCAAATAGTTGAGTGTGGAGATGCGCCGTGTGGCAAGGTAAGGCGTGGTGCCAGTGGTGGAAAGTGTGACGCCCATGCCGAGGTGTTTGGTTGCCGCCGCCATGACGGCCACCAGCGGCATCGGGTCATGGTTGGGCCAGGAGGCGCCATATTGCACCGAAGGCACCACACTGTTTTTGTACACGGCATGGGTGGCCGGGCTGTCGGCAAAAAACACGCCGTCAAAACAGCCGCGCTCCAGCGTTCGCGCCAGGTTCTGCCAGTAGGCAAAATCCTGCAGGCCGTCAAGCTGTTCGTCTTTTGGGTCGGCCCAACCCAAGAGGGTGTGGGTGCAGGCTGTGTGTATCAGCATCTGCATCAGGTGCATCTTGTTCGACATGGGTGTTGTCCTCTTGGGCAATCTTGAGAAGGCGGATTGGGTGGTGAATCAGCGGATCAACGAGCGAACCCATTCATCGCCCAGCCCAACTTCCTTGCAGTGTTTGGCGTACCGGTCAAGCCGCAAAAACACATCGTCGTAGTCGGTCGGGTTGCCGGCTTCGTCAACGTAGACCAAAGGCCCGTTCACGTGGAACACCGCCGTCATGTGGCCCACGTTGGGGTCGATGTACAAGGTGTGAATATGGCCCGCGGGCTCGTAGGCGAAGCTGCCGGCGGTGGCGATCCAGTCGTGCTCGCGGTAGCCCCAGGCGCCGGCGAGCGTCCATGCGGTGACGGGCGATGCATGACGGTGCCGCTGGATGGTGCCCTTGCCCTCAGCCTTCAAGATGCTGACCCAGCCGCCGTTCGCGACGTCAAACAAAAGGGGGCGCACCTTGCCCATTTTTCCGAGCGCATACCACTTCTCGTCCTCGACCATCACGTCGGGCTGGTACATCTCGGGCAGGGTGTAGGGCGAGTTGGGGATGTTGATCATGGGGCGCTGTTCACTGGGTGCTGTTGATTCGCGACTTAGTCTGATACTTGTTGGATTGCCAATATGCGTGATAGTAAGTATTATCTACTGATGAGTATATAGGGTTTTCCCGCGAGTTTTTTCCTACCCCAAGCCGCGTTACTTTTTGCAACTTTTGCTGTGGTGAAAAATCAATGCCAAAGTTGTACAGAGCGTTTTTCTCAATCTGCGACAGTGTCCCACTCGACATTAGCGTAACTACCTATGTCACACAATTCTGCCTGTCCTATCCTTCACTCGGCAATTTGTGGCGAATGCTTTCAGAACTGGCGAATTGATACTCTGCCTGTTCTGATTCAAATTGTTTTCTAAATCTCAAATTCCTACACTTGGAGGTGACATATGCGAGGACTGAAATTGGTCGCAGCGCTTGCCGCATCAGCAGCATTGGTGCTGTTTAGTGCGTCGGCGCAGGCCCAGGCAAAAATTAAACTGGAGAAGGTGGTCGGCGCGATCAACACGCCGTTGGCGATGGTTCAGCCCAAAGGCGACAACCGGATGTTCATCATTGAGCAGAACGGTCGCGTCAAGATTTTGGAGAACGGCAAGCTCAGGGACAATAACTTCCTGGACATCCGCAGCAAGATCAAACCATTGCACCACGACTTTGACGAACGCGGTTTGTTGGGCTTGACGTTCCATCCAAACTTTGCCACCAACGGAAAGTTTTATGTGGCCTACAGCGCGCATCTGGACTACCAATCCGACCTCGGCCAGCTGCTTTGGTATTCACACAGCAACGTGGTTGAAGAGTACACCGTGTCGTCCACCGACAAAAACACGGCAGACCCAAGCAGCGCGCGCCGCATCATGTCGCATTCCTGGCCCCAGTTCAACCACAACGGCCACTGGATCGGTTTCGGGCCAGACGGCAAACTCTATGTATCCTTAGGTGACGGCGGTTACGCCAACGACTGGGGCATTGGCCACAACGTCTTGATCGGCAACGGCCAGGACTTGACCATCAACCTGGGCAAAATCCTGCGCGTTGATGTCGACACCCGCACAGGGGCCAAGCCTTACGGCATTCCTGCAGACAATCCATTTGTCGGCCGCCGCGATGCCAATCCTGAAATCTGGGCCTACGGTCTGCGCAACCCCTGGAGGTGCTCTTTTGACATGGGCAGCAACTCGGGCGAACTTTATTGTGGCGACGTTCAGCAAAACAGCTACGAAACCATCAAACTCGTCACCAAGGGTCAAAACGCCGGCTGGCGTCGCGTAGAAGGCAACATGCGTTGCTTTGACTACCAAAAGCCAGATGACCATGCTGTTGTTTGCGACAAATCGGGTATCACGCCGGCCATCCTGGAGTACCCTAATTGCACCGCGAAACCAAATGGTTGCAAGGGCATTTCAGTCACAGGCGGTTATGTTTACCAGGGTTCAAACGCCGCGTGGAAAGGCAAGTACATTTTCGGCGACTGGAGCAAAGGTTTTGGCGAGATGGACGGCCAGATCTTCATCGGCACCAAAGGCGCGGGCGGCGCATGGTCTATGGAAGTCGCGGAAGTCACCAACATGCCGGGCAAACTGCCCTACGTGTTGGCCTTTGCGCAAGACAACGCCGGTGACGTTTATGTGTTGACATCAGTCACCACTGGC
>JANOYE010000180.1:0-36957 GCA_031428695.1 Rhodoferax sp.
CGGCTGCCAGGCCAGTTTGGCGGTGGCGCAGATTGCCGGGAAGATTGAAGAGACGCTGCTGCTGGCTTGAGTTGGCGCTGGGCAGCCTGCATCAGGTGCCATCTTCTTAATCCGAGTTACTATAAATAATATAGCTGCTTACGCACATTATTCGTGACTTGGAGGGTGTTTGTCTTCATAAAATCGCCACAATCAGGCAATTCTTGAAAAATCAAACCCAAATTGGGAATGATTGGTGAACTCACGCACTGGCGATTCACCCCTGCACGGCGGCCCCCATCTGAACTTGGGTCGAGCGCGCTGATGCGCCTATGTCATACTTGCAGCGGCACTTCTCACTCCTTTTTAAACAGGAAATTTTGCATGTCCATCAGCCATACCGACATCGGCGAAGATCTTCGCCGGATTGTGATTTCTGGTCGCCTCGACATTCCGGGAACCGACTCGATTGCCAGCCAACTCGAAGCGTTGATTGCGGCGCCCAAAAAAGCGGTGGTGGTTAATTTGTCGGGGCTCAATTTTCTTGCGTCCATCGGCATCCGCGCCCTCATTGCCAGCGCCAAGGTGGTTCAGAAACGGGGGGGCAAGATGGCGATGGTTGTCCATGCTGGCTCGACCGTGATGATGAGCCTTGAGGCCACCGGCGTGAACGAACTGATTCCTGTATTCACCAACCTTGCCGACGCTGAAAAATCTGTTGCTGCTTGAGTGCTGAGCCGGGCTGATCTGAATCGGGCTGAATCGGGCTAATCGCAGTGCCCAGCCATGATGAACTCTCGATCAGCGCCGACCGTGCCGAAGTCCGGCGCGCCTCGGACTGGCTGGACGAAGCTTGCCAACGGCATGGGGTGCCTCAAGCAACGCAAGAGCGGCTGGCGCTCTCGCTGAACGAGGCGCTGGAAAATACCCTTCTCTACGGCGGGCCCACCGCGCTCGCGTCCCCGGTTGGGCTGCGCTTGGAGATCGCCTCCGACAACACCGGCGGCGAGGCCGGCGTGACGGTGTCGGATGGCGGCTTTGCTTTCGACCCGCTGTCCGTCACAGAAAAACCGCTGCCCAAAACCCTGGCCGAAGCTGAACCCGGCGGCCTTGGCCTGGTGATGATCCGCCGCTTCTCCGACTGGCTTGAATACCGCCATGAAGCCGGGCGCAACCATTTGACGTTTGGCGTGCGCTGGAAAACGCTGGAAAACGCAACAAAGCTGCCAGCCCCCACACACTTTCGCCGCAGGCTCGACCGGCGGCTGGCCGACGGCGCGTTCACGCCAGAACGTCGGCGTGGCGGCCGGCGCGAAAACGAATTCCGTTGGATCGCCCTCTTTCGCGATGCCGACGCAGACGAAGTGGTTGAGGCGCTCGCTGGCAGCGAGGTGCTCACACTTTCCCAGGGCGAAGCGCTGCTGCGCCTGGGTGCGCACAACCAGAATGTGTTCATCCTGCTGTCGGGCAAACTCACGGGCTATCTGGGTGAAGCCGCGAACCCAGTGGCCACCTTCGAAATCTCTCCCGGCGAATGCATCGGCGAACTCTCGGCCATCGACGGCAAGCCAATCTCGGCGCAGGTGCTGGCAAGCACCGACGCCCGCATTCTGCGGATCGGCAAAGAACTCTTTTGGAGGCGCATCATCAAGCTGCACGGCGTGGCCGAAAACCTGATGGCCACGCTGTCCGAGCGCATGCGCCGCTCGAACGGCGCCTCGCTGGCGCTGCAGCGCGAACGGCTCGAACTGGAGCATCTGCGAAAAGAGCTGGATGTGGCGCGCCAGCTTCAGGCCTCCATGCTGCCGCTGCAGCGGCCGCTCTTTGCCGGGCGCACCGACATTGAAGCCTGCGGCTTCATGGAACCCGCCTCCCAGGTGGGCGGCGATCTGTTCGACGCGTTTTTTGTAGACTCCCGCACCCTGTTCATCTGCATTGGCGATGTGTCGGGCCACGGCATTGCCGCCGCGCTGTTCATGGTGCGTGTGATCGGGCTGCTGCGAATTTTGGCGATCGAAACCACCCAGCCAGAAAAAATCCTCGAAACCCTCAACGACCGACTGTGCATCGGCAACGATGCCAACCTGTTTGTCACCCTGTTCTGCGGTTTTCTCGACGTGCAAAGCGGCCGCTTGGTCTATTCAAACGCCGGGCATTGCCCGCCGATGGTGTGCAACGCGCAGGAGACAACCCTGCTGCCGGTGCCCAAGGGGATGTTGGTCGGTGCTGTGAGCGGCAGGCGCTACACCGCGATGCAGAGAGTGCTCGGCATCGAAGAAACCCTGCTGTGTTACACCGACGGCATGACCGAAGCGGAAAACCCGGCGGGCGATCAGTTTTCGGAACAAGGCTGCATCGAGTGGCTGCGCCGCGACGCGGGAAGTGCCCTGCCCACGCTGCTCGATTCACTGTATGCGCAGGTTGCCAGCCACACCGGCCGGGCCCAGCCGATGGACGACTGCACTATGTTGGCGGTGCGGCGGCTTGCGCCAAATGGCGCCGACCTCCTGCGGTAACGTCGCGCAATAACATGGGAGGCGGCATTATCGAATTCACTGCGGCGGGTTCCGGCCAGGGAGCAGACCGGGCCAAACGCGCCAGAGGTACAACTGAAATTAGAACGTGACCCAAGGAGCCATCAACATGAAAACAGCATTCCTCAGCCTTCTCGCCGCCGGCACGCTGGCCAGCGCCGCCATGGGCTCCGCCCAGGCTGCCGACGTTTTTCCGGCCAAGCCGATGCGCTTGCTGGTCGGCTTCGCGGCCGGCGGCCCGACGGACGTGATTGCACGCGTGCTGGCCAAAGACATGAGCGAAACCCTGGGGCAGCCGGTGGTCGAAAACAAGGCGGGCGCCAGCTCGATGATCGCCATTCGCGAAGTTAAAAATGCGCCGCCCGACGGCTACACGCTGCTGTTTTCCTCCCTCGGCCTGAACGTCAACCCGATTCTGCTGGGAGAGCAGGCCGGCTTCAATCGAAAAACCGATTTCGCGCCGATTGCCAACGCCGCCACGCTTCCCCTGGTGGCCGTCAGCGCGCACGACTCGGCGATCAAGTCGATGCCGGCGTTGCTTCAAAAGGCCCGCAGCAAGGCCGAGGCGACGAGTTTTGCATCTTCCGGCAACGGCGGCTCCGGCCACCTCGCAGGCGAGTTGCTGGCCACGTTGGCCAAGGCAAAAATGCTGCATGTGCCGTTCAAAGGCAATGGCCCGGCGCTGCTGGAAGTGATGTCCGGGCGCGTCGATTGCATGTTCTACCCGGTCATCGGCATTGCCGAACACGTCAGCACCAAGCGGCTGCAGATTCTGGCCGTCGGCACCGCCAAACGGCTGCCCCAGTTCCCCGATGCGCCAACGATGGCTGAGATCGGTTTTCCCGGCTTTGAAGAAACCGCACCGTGGGTGGGAATGCTGGCTCCGGCCAAAACGCCGCCCGCCGTCGTCACCCGCCTGAACGAGGCGATGCTGAAAGCCCTGACCAAACCCGAAGTCAAAGCCCAGATGGAGAAGCTCGGCGCAGTCATCGTCGGCGATTCACCGGCTGAATTTGCCGCTTACCTTAGGCGCGACTACGAACGCTGGGAAGGCGTGGTCAAGGCTGCCAACATCAAGGCTGAGGCGAACTGAGGCGTTCCGGGCGTGCCGGGCGCACCATTTGGGGCTGCCAGCGCCTGGTCGGCAGCCGACCTCCGAGCAGCCGCCTGGCTCCGCTTGCCAAAGCCGATTTTCCATTTTTTCGATTTCGGCGCCAAGCAAGTCAGTAGTTTGGGTCGAAGCCGAGAACTGTATGCAAACGTAAAGGCGCTGGTGGCGTATTTGCGGTTGGGACGGGTTATTCCATATCCATTTCAATCAGTGCTTGCACATCGGACGACAAAACCGCTTTCTCGATAACAACGCCTGGTTTTGGCCAGCCAATTTGTCATCGATATTGATGATGCAAAAAATTGTGAAATCGCTATATTTCGAACGGGCACCCTGCTGGTCAGCTTGCTCCGTTTTTGGCTATGTCCAAACCAGCTCTAATTTCTTAAATGGAGGAAAGCAAAATGGCTTCAGCACCAAAGCGCCAAGAGATTGACCATCGGACAACCAAATTAATTGTCGGAGTTATTGCGATAAGCCTGGCCGCACTGACAGGCGCATTCGCAAGCAGCGCGCTCACTTCGATCAGCGCCTCATTTTACGAAGGCGGGTGGTCGCAAACAATATTCATTGGATTTCTGTTCGCTATCGCTGCATTCCTGATGGCATACAACGGCCTGACAAAAGCAGAAATGATTCTGAGCAAGATTGCTTCCTTTGCCAGCCTTGGAGTCGCTATGTTTCCATGTAAATGCGACACGCACACGGAGATCATTCCGAATATCCATGGAATCTCTGCTAGCTTGATGTTTCTAATACTTGCGTACTTTTGCTATGCGTTCTTTGTCCGAGCAAAGGCCAAGGGCTACCCACAAGCTAAGCTTCGCGCTGCCATTTATGCCGGTTGCGGGATAGCTATCGTCCTGGCAATTGTTGTGCTCGGGTACGACGGACTGACTGAAAGTTCGCTGAGCGCTGCAATTCCGCGGCTTACTTTTTATGGTGAAGCAACCGGACTTATTGCGTTTGGAATTTCATGGTTGACCGCAAGTCGCGTGCTCCCGATCCTGACACGACCCAATGAACGATTCTCTCCTTTGAATGATTTGAATCCCGACTAGTCAGCGCAGGAAAATAGGTCATCCTGCTACGCCCAGCTCGGTTTGGCCAAACGAATAAAGTTAGATCGCGCTTGCCACGATCTCAAGCGTTTCATCCAATCCCAAAGCTAGCCAAGGATGTGCCGCAATGGCGCCCCGAGGGTCAGGTCTTTCGCCATGGCCTCGACTCAGGAGGTTATTGCAATTCTTGCCCCCAAACAACTCAAACCCTCCCGCAGCCAGCCAATCGCCCCTGCGTCCCGGCGACTTTAGGCGCCAGTGTCGCGGACAGCGACACGCCTGCGACGTATGGAGGAGCGGCGCAGGGGCGGTTGGCTGGTTGCCAGCGGCCTTGCCGCCCGACATTCGCTAAATTGCCAGAAAAAGCAAACGATCAAGGCCAACGAGTCACTACAAATAGAGTAGCTGGTTACGGCCATAATCCGTGACTTGGAGGCCATTTTTTCTTATGAAACGGTCAAAATCAGACAATTCCGAAGAAATCAACCCCAAATTGGGAATGACCGACAGGATCAAACGCTGACGATCCACCCCTCCAGCGGGTCCATAGCCACCGGCAACCCATACAACGGCGCACCACCATCATGCTGGGCTTTTGCCCACGCAGCCTGCATCAAGCACAAGGTGGCGTCGAGTGAGTCACCACTGGCGTCATCCACCAAAGCATCACGCTGGGCATGGCTGAGTTTGAGGCGCAGGCCCAGGCGGGTTTGGCCGTTCTCCAGGGCGTGAATCAGGTCTTTTCGGGCGATCAGGCGCTCGGGGGTTTGTTTGGCTTTATCGTCGCTCTTGTAGCTGCGGTGGCCCAGCACCTCACGCGCCAGCAGGCCGGGGTAGGCCTCCAGCGCCACACGCAGGCAGGCGGCGTTCCCATCTCCCGTATGCAGACCCGGCAAGCTCGCGCCCGAGGCCACAAGCGCGGGCACGCCAGCGTGCAGCATGTAGGCGACCGGCGGGTTCACCCATTTCATCGACGGGCTTGCGTTGGCCGGGCCGTCGGTGGCGCGGTGGGCGAACTTGCTGCCCACCGGGCGGGCGTCGCAAAATGCCTTGAAGGTGTCGCGAATGGTGGCGCGGCTCAACGACGCGTAATGCTGAATGCACTCCAACCAAGTGACGGGCCAGCCCAGGTGTTCGACAAGTTCGCGCGGCAAACCAAACGGCAAATCAAACCCGCCGACCCATGCCTGGGGTTTCGCAAGCCATGCCGCAAACGCTTCCAGGGATTCGAGTTGCTCCAACTTTGATAGCTGGATACGCCTGTTTTTCGAGACCCCCAGAGCTAGAACAATCGGTTTACGGCGTGTCGGGCTGCTGCTGAAGTCGCAGCCCAGGAGCAGCGGCTCGGCGTTAGCGGCAGGCAAATCAGGCGCGGCCGATGATGGAGGCTGTGGCCATCAGTTCTTCCAGGAGGGCGAGTGACACTTTGCCCGACACCGCATACGGATCCAGTTCAGGCTTCTCGGCGTATTTCAGCAAGATCGAGTGGTTAAGTTTGGACATGTTGACTTGCCCCATGGTCCAGCCGCCAAAACGCCGCTCGGTGATTTCTTCGTAGTGCAGCAGCACCACGTCTTTGTGGCGCACGTCGCGCTGGATATGGTTGTAAAGATCGCTCACCGCCATGCGGCCGCCTTCAATCGCTTGCAAAAAGATAGCGCCGCTGTAACACAGAATGCCTGTGATGCCTGAGGATGGGTTGGCCACGCGGGACTGCGTGAGGATCGCTTCAATGGCCAAAGGGCCGGGGTCAACGGCGCGGCTGGCGTAGAGCAGGCGGACAAGCATGGTTAGTCTTTCTTGGGCAGCAGCGAGAGGAATTCGCGCCGCAAATTCGGGTCTTTGAGGAAGGAGCCGCGCATCACGGAGTTGATCATTTTGCTGTCCATGTCTTTCACGCCGCGCCAGGCCATGCAGTAGTGGCTGGCTTCCATGACGATGGCCAGGCCGTCGGGCTGGGTTTTCTCCATGATGAGGTCGGCCAGTTGCACCACCGCTTCTTCCTGGATTTGCGGGCGGCCCATCACCCATTCGGCCAGGCGTGCGTATTTGGACAGGCCGATCACGTTGGTGTGCTCGTTGGGCATGACGCCGATCCAGATCTTGCCGATCACTGGGCAAAAGTGGTGGCTGCAGGCGCTGCGCACGGTGATGGGGCCGACGATCATCAGCTCGTTCAAATGCTCGGCGTTGGGAAACTCGGTGATGCTCGGCGCCCTGACCATCCGCCCGTTGAACACTTCGTTGATGTACATCTTGGCCACGCGCCGGGCCGTGTTGCGGGTGTTGTGGTCGCCTGCGGTGTCGATCACCAGGCTGTCGAGCACGCCTTGCATCTTCACTTCGACCTCGTCGAGGAGTTTTTCAAGCTCGCCCGGTTCAATGAAGGCGGCGATGTTGTCATTGGCGTTGAAGCGCTTTTTGGCGGCTTTCAAGCGCTCGCGGATTTTCTGTGAAACGGGCGTGCCCTCGTCGATCACCTGGGCAGGCATTTGCGCGGTCAGTGCATCAGTTTTCATAAGCATGGCCGATTTTACCAGCCTTGGATTTTATGGGTTATTGCCTTTTGAGAGCCGTAAAACTTGCGTAGAAAGCTATCTATTTCGGAGCATCAATGGAAGTTTCAGCAGATCTGGGCGGTTCATCGGGTTCAATACCGGCTGCCATTGAGGAACAGCATGCCCCGCATCAACCAGTAGGCGATGCTGTCCAGAAACCGTTGCGACCACGGGCGATTGGCATACAGCAAGGGGTCTAACATGCGCCCCTCGGTTTGCATGGCCAAGTCCAGGCGGCGGCGCAGTTCGCTGGCGAAAGAGGCGTCATCGACCACCACGTTGGCCTCGCGGGCCAGCAGCATGCTCAAGGGGTCGAGGTTGGAGGAGCCGACAGTGGCCCAGCGGCCATCGACCACGGCCACTTTGGCATGCAGGAAACTGGCTGAATATTCATGGATTTCCACGCCGACCTTCAGAAGCGCCCCAAACACCGGGCGCGCCGCGTGGTATTGCATGAAGTATTCGTATTTGCCCTGCAACAGCAGCCGCACGCGCACGCCACGGCGGGCTGCATGCACCAGGGCGTTGTGTAGGCGCAGCCCCGGCACAAAATAGGCGTTGGCGATGATGATTTCACTGCGCGCCGCGCCAATGGCCTTGCGGTAGGCACGCTCGATGCGCGTGCGATGGCGGAAATTGTCACGCAGCACCAGCGCGGCGCGGGTGCTCAGGTTGGATTTATCGGTCGGGCCCGCCGATGTTGTGCGATGCGCATGCATCGCGGCTTGCAGTGCCGCCCAGGCGCTGCCGAAATCGAAATCGCGAACGTTGCGCGTCGCCTTGAGCCGCAGCCAGAACTGGGTGACGGCCTCCTGGGCGTCGCGCACCAAGGGCCCGCTGACGCGCACGGCAAAGTCGAACCGGGGGGCATTCAGGACGCCGTGGTTCGGGTCGAAAAAATCGTCCAGCACATTGATGCCGCCGCAAAAAGCGACTTGCCCGTCTACAACGCACAACTTTCGATGCAGGCGGCGCCAATTGCGGGGCACCAGCCAGCCCAAGCCCGCCAGTGGGGAGAATATTCGCCAGTTCAATCCGGCGGCGGTGAAACGCTCTGCCAGCTCGCGCGGCAATGACGGTGTGCCTGCACCGTCAATCACCAGGTACACCGACACCCCGCGCGCCGCCGCGCGCAGAAGGGCTTCAGCCACCGCCTGGCCCGAAGCGTCGAGGTTGAAAATGTAGGTTTCAATCCGCACTTCGAGGCGGCTTGCGTCGATTGCGCTGACCAATGCCGGAAAAAATTCTGCGCCGCCCTGCAGGAGCTGAACCGAATGGCCCGGGACCAGCGCAGCCACGGCTTACCTTTTGGCCCGCCGGCGAAGAGATGCAGCCGGCATGGAAAACTCAGCCACCAGGGGCAGGTGGTCAGACATCTGGCCCCAAATCCGGCCGCGCGGCACCTGGATCGACACCGGCAGCAGGCCGCGGGCGTAAACGTAGTCCAGTTGCACCAAGGGCAGGCGCGACGGGTAGGTGGGCGAGCGCTGACCTTCAAGAGCCATCAAGCCAAGCTCACCGAGCGCCAGCCGGGCCATGCTGCCCCAATCATTGAAATCGCCCGCGACTACCAGCGGCGCATCTGCAGGCACTTCGCGCGCCACAAAACGCAGTAGTTGCTCCAGCTGGCGCGCCCGGCTGGCGCGGATAAGGCCCAGGTGAACAACCACCACATGCAGCGGAACGCCCTCAAAAACCACCTCTGAATGCAGCAAACCGCGTTGCTCGAACCGGTGGTCTGACATGTCTTCATGCTGGTGCGAATGCACCGGCCAGCGCGACAACATGGCGTTGCCGTGTTCGCCGTGCCGCGTGACGGCGTTGGTGCGGTACACCGCTTCATAACCTTCGGGCGCCAAAAAGTCTGCCTGCGCCATGTCGGGCCAGTGTTGGAACGTCAGGGCATGGCGCCGATGCACTTTGCGCACTTCCTGCAGGCAGATGACGTCGGCATCGAGCTGCTCCATGGCATGCCCGAGGTTGCGAATCTCCAGCCGCTTGCGCGGGCCAATGCCCTGCACACCTTTGTGAATGTTGTAAGTGGCAACGCGAAGCAGTTTTGGCATCTGGCTGGATTGGAGAGTTCTATTGGATCGGATCGGCAAATCTTGGCAGCATCAGTATCGCTTCGCTGTTGGAAGGCGAGTAACAGCGCTCGGCGGCCGCGCGCCAGGGCAGCCACTCATGGGCGCTGTGCTCGCGCAGGTTGAGTGTGACGGCAATTCCCACCGGCACGCATAGGCTGAACAAGTGTTCAGTGTTGCGCACGACTCCCGGCGCGTAACGGTGCGCCCAGCGGGGGTAGATGTCGTAGACGTTTTCAAGATGCCAATCGACCAGATTGTGCGCCAGCGGCGAGCCTAGCGCGCAATGGATGCCGGTTTCTTCCTGAACTTCACGTGCTGCCGTCGTGGAAAACGCTTCGCGAAGGTCGTCTTTGCTGCCAGTCACCGATTGCCAGAACTCGCCTTCGCTGGCTGGGTAATCGGCACGGCGAATCAGCAACACGTCCAACGCCGCCGTGTGGATCACAACCAGCACGGACTCGGGGATTTTGAAAGGCTGGGTTACGGGTTGAAAGAAAGTTTTGGGCATAAAAAAGGGCGCCGATAACGGCACCCTTTCATTCTGCATCATGCCCCGTCCAGCGCAAAAAACCTAACGGTGGCGAGCTGACGTCAATCGCTTCAGCCTGCCTCAGCTTGTTTTGGCCGCCTCAGGCGCACGCAGGCGAATATGCAACTCGCGCAATTGTTTTTCGTCCACCGGCGACGGCGCTTGCGTCAGCAAACACTGGGCGCGCTGGGTTTTGGGGAAGGCGATGACGTCACGGATCGACTCGGCGCCGGTCATCAGGGTGACGATGCGGTCTAGGCCAAACGCCAGGCCACCGTGCGGCGGTGCGCCGTACTGCAAGGCGTCGAGCAGGAAGCCAAATTTGAGCTGCGCTTCTTCCGGCGTGATTTTCAGCGCGTCGAAGACTTTTTGCTGCACGTCGGCGCGGTGGATACGCACCGAGCCGCCGCCCATTTCCCAGCCGTTCAACACCATGTCATAACCCTTGGAGATGCACTTGCCGGGGTCGGTGACCATCCAGTCTTCGTGGCCGTCTTTGGGCGCGGTGAAGGGGTGGTGCGTGGCGGTGAAACGTTTTGCTTCGTCGTCGTATTCGAACATTGGGAAGTCAACCACCCAGAGTGGCTGCCAGCCTTTTTCAAACAGCCCGTTGCTCTTGCCAAACTCGCTGTACCCGATCTTGTTGCGCAAGGCGCCAATGGCGTCGTTGACAATTTTCTCTTTGTCGGCGCCAAAGAAAATCAAGTCGCCGTCTTGCGCGCCGGTGCGGGCCAACACCTCGTTGACGGCCTTGTCGTGGATGTTTTTCACGATCGGGCTTTGCAGGCCATCACGCCCGGCCTTGAGATCGTTGACTTTGATGTAGGCCAGGCCCTTGGCCCCGTAAATCTTGACGAACTCGGTGTAGGCGTCGATTTCGCCTCGGCTCAGGCCGCCGGTCTCGCGCGCGCCGCCCGGTATTTTGAGCGCGACGACGCGGCCGCCCAGCATATTGGCTGCGCCCGCAAACACTTTGAAATCGACATCTTTCATCACGTCGGTAACCTCGGTGAATTCGAGCTTCACGCGCAGGTCGGGTTTGTCGGAGCCAAAGCGGTGCATCGCATCGAAGTAGGTCATCACCGGGAACTCGCCCAGATCAACGTTGATGGTGTTCTGGAACACGGTTTTGATCAGGCCCTGGAAGATGGCGCGAATCTCTTCTTCGTCGAGGAAGGAGGTTTCGATATCGATTTGCGTGAATTCGGGTTGGCGGTCTGCGCGCAAGTCTTCGTCTCGGAAACATTTGGTGATCTGGTAATACCGGTCAAACCCGGCCACCATCAGCAACTGCTTGAACAATTGAGGCGACTGCGGCAGCGCGAAAAACATGCCGGGGTGGACGCGGCTGGGCACCAGGTAGTCACGCGCGCCTTCGGGCGTGGACTTGGTCAGCATCGGTGTTTCGATATCGACAAAACCATTGGCGTCCAGGAACTTGCGCACTTCCATGGACACGCGGTAACGCAGCATCAGGTTGTTTTGCATGTAGGGCCGGCGCAAGTCCAGCACGCGGTGCGTGAGGCGCGTGGTCTCAGAGAGGTTTTCATCGTCAAGCTGGAAGGGCGGCGTGACTGAGGGGTTGAGCACGATCAGCTCGTGGCAAAGAACCTCAATCTTGCCGCTCTTGAGCCCTTCGTTCACAGTGCCGGTGGGGCGCGCGCGCACAAGTCCTTTGACCTGGATGCAAAACTCATTGCGCAGGCCCTCTGCCGCGGCGAACATATCGGCACGGTCAGGGTCGCACACCACCTGCACGTAACCTTCGCGGTCACGCAGGTCAACGAAGATCACGCCACCGTGGTCGCGGCGCCGATTGACCCACCCACACAATGAAACGGTTTGGCCCAGCAGGGCTTCGGTCACCAGACCGCAATAGTGGGTGCGCATCGCCATAATTTGCTCTTTTGTTGAATCTTGTCAGAAATCGAAATGAACGGATCGGCCGGGTGGCCGCGCCAAGGGTTATTTGCCCGTCACCTGGGGTTGCTTGTTCGGCGACCCGTTGAACGATGTCGGTGCCACGACGCCCATGGAAACAATGTATTTGAGCGCATCATCAACACTCATTTTGAGTTCAATGCAGTCGCTGCTCTTGAGCATGACGAAATAGCCGCCGGTGGGGTTGGGCGTGGTGGGCACATAAACGCTCAGGTAGTCGCCCTGCAGGTAATTGGCCGCGTCGCCGCCGGGCGAGCCGGTCACAAAAGCAATCGTCCAGACGCCTTCACGCGGCCATTGCACCAACACGGCTTTGCGAAAGGCGTTGCCGGTGTCCGAAAACAAGGTGTCTGAGACCTGTTTCACGCCGGAATAGATGGAACGCACGACCGGGATACGGTGCAACAGCGCGTTCCACCAGTTCAATAATTTGTTGCCGACAAAGTTGCTCGCCAATGCGCCAAGCGTCAGTAATATGGCGAACGCAAGCAACACGCCGAAACCCGGAATATGCATGCCCAGCAATTTGTCGGGGTGCCAGCTGGCCGGCAAGATCAGCAGGGTCTTGTCCAGCGTGCTGATGATCCACTCCAGCACCCAGATGGTAATGACCACCGGCGCAATGACCAGCAGCCCGGCGAGCAACCACTTGCGGATCGAGGCCATCATTGACCTTTAGGCCCCCGAGGCGGGCGCTGCCGGTTTGGCGGCGGAAGGCGCAGGCGCAGCGGACGCACTGGATGAAGCAGTGGCGGCAGAACTGGCCGAGAATGGGCTTGCCGGACTTGGTGCGGAACCCGATTTACCGTCGGATGAGGCGCCTGAACTCCCAGAACCGCTGGCTGCGGCGCTCTCGCCAGTTTTTGTGTCGGATTTCGAATCACCCTTGCCCGAATCGCCCTCGGCGCCCGTTTTCCCCGACGCCGCTGCTCCCGCGCCGCCTTTGAAATCGGTCACATACCAGCCCGAGCCCTTAAGTTGGAACCCGGCGGCCGTGAGCTGCTTCTTGAACGTGGGCGCGCCACAGGCGGGGCACAGCGTCAACAGCGGGTCTGAGATTTTCTGCAACACGTCTTTGGCGTGGGCGCAGCTTTCACATTTGTAAGCGTAAATGGGCATGGGTGAGCGACCTGGATTTGAGACTTGGCAGCGACTGCGGCAAAGCCTTCAATTATAAGGCCGCCTGCCTCCCGGGAAGGCCTAGAACAGGCGCACCCTCACGAGCAACTGCATCGCCAGCAACCCCAGGGCGAAGCCGACCCCCCCATAAATGATCGCCTGCAACAACCGGTTGGTGCGTTTTTGCTCGATCAGCAACTCCTCGATCTGGCGCTGCTGGCTGCCGGGTTTGATTTTCAGGAAGTCGTGCAAAAGCCTCGGCAACTCGGGCAATAGCGTGGCGTAACGCGGCGCTTGGTCTTTGAGTTGGTTCAGCAGTTTTTGCGGCCCCACCTGCTCCAGCATCCACTTCTCCAGAAACGGTTTGGCGCTGTGCCACAGGTCGAGGTCAGGGTCGAGCTGGCGCCCCAGGCCCTCCACATTGAGCAGGGTTTTTTGCAACAACACCAGTTGCGGCTGGATTTCGACATGGAAGCGCCGCGAGGTTTGGAACAGGCGCAACAACACCAGGCCGAGTGAAATCTCCTTCAAGGGCCGGTCGAAATACGGCTCACACACGGCACGCACGGCGCTCTCCAACTCGTCCACCCGGGTGCCCGAAGGCACCCAGCCCGACTCGATGTGCAATTCGGCCACGCGTTTGTAGTCACGCCTGAAAAACGCAGTGAAATTCTGCGCCAGGTATTCTTTGTCCACTTCCGTGAGCGTGCCGACGATGCCGAAATCAAGGGATATATAGCGCCCGAACGTGGCCGGCTCAATGCTCACCTGGATGTTGCCGGGGTGCATGTCGGCATGAAAAAAGCCGTCGCGGAACACCTGCGTGAAAAACAACGTCACACCATCACTGGCAAGCTTCGGGATGTCCACCCCGGCTTCACGCAACCGTGCCACTTGGCTGATCGGCACGCCAAACATGCGCTCCATCACCAGCACGTCGTTGGTGCAGAAATCCCAATACATTTCGGGGATGAGCACCAGGTCGAGCCCCTCCATGTTGCGCCGCAGCTGCGCGGCGCTGGAGGCTTCACGCACCAAATCCAACTCGTCATGCAAGTATTTGTCGAACTCAGCCACCACCTCTTTGGGCTTGAGGCGCTTGCCGTCGTCGGAAAGGCCTTCGACCCAACCCGCCATCATGCGCATCAGGCTTAGGTCTTTGTCGATCGCCTCCAACATGCCAGGGCGCAGCACCTTGACGGCCACATCTTTCTCCTGGCCCTGCTTGTTCACCAGTTTGGCGAAATGCACCTGCGCGATGGATGCGCTGGCAACCGGCACGCGTTCAAAGCTTGAAAAAATCTGTGCCACTGGTTTGCCCAGCGCCTTTTCGATGATGGCCACTGCCACTTCCGAGCTGAATGGCGGCACGCGGTCCTGCAAACGCGCCAGTTCGTCTGCGATATCCAGCGGCATCAGGTCGCGGCGGGTAGACAACACCTGGCCAAACTTGACGAAGATTGGGCCGAGCCGCTCCAGCGCCTCACGCAAGCGTTGGCCGCGCGGCGCATTCAGGTTGCGGCCGACCGAAACGATGCGCGCCACCAGCCGCAGCCAGGGTTTCTGGAAGCTGGTCAGCACCAGCTCGTCCAGGCCGTAACGCAGCACAACCCAGACGATGAACGCGCTGCGAAACAGCCGGCTCATGCTGGCGTGCCGCCTGATGATGCTTTGGCTGTGCTGGCCTCGCTTGCCTGTGCCGCCTCTTTTGTCCTTCCGATCCCGCCAAATTGCCGCAAGGCGTCGCCGAATCGCCGGGCCACCTGGCCAATCGCATGCGCGGGCACGTCGCCGACGATGCGGGCGAGGTCTTCTTCGACGTCCCAGCGTACATGTTCAACCAGCCAATTCACTTCGGCGGCCAGTTGCAAGTCGCCATCGATGCGGATGTCGGGCTTGTCGCCTTTGAAGAGCGCCTGAATGATTTCAAGTGGCGATTGCTGGGTCACTTCCAGCGTCAGGTGGGCGACCGCATCGGGCGCTGCCAAATCAAGCAGGCCCGCCGGCGTGGCTATGAATTTAATAGTTGCATCGCGCCATTTGACGAGGGCAATTTGCCCCTTCTTTCGTGCCAGCCGAGTCATTGCTTCGGGTTCTTGCTGCAACACATGGTTGAGCAACAACACGAGGCGCTTCTGGATTTCGTCCGTGGCCCATGCGGGAGGAGAAAACGGCAGACCCGGCGGGAATGAGAATGGGGACGATGTTGCCATGTCCCCATTCTAGGGGCGCACACGATCCAATCATGCTGCGCCCAAGGCCCAAAAGGCCGGTGTTGTCGGCTTATTGCAGCGCTTGCACGCCTGCCACCAGCCAGCCGCCGTTGCCGCTCTTGTTGCGAGTCATATTCCAGACTTCGCGGAACGGGTTCGGGCCGGAGGCCGGGT
Organism: Rhodoferax sp.; assembly: GCA_031428695.1. Classification (GTDB taxonomy): domain Bacteria; phylum Pseudomonadota; class Gammaproteobacteria; order Burkholderiales; family Burkholderiaceae_C; genus JANYCG01. The sequence continues at coordinate 15,307 of JANOYE010000180.1, forward strand.
CTTCTTTGATCATGCCGGAGAACTCGACGCTGGCCATGTAGCCCTGGCCGAGGTCTTCGATGCCCAAAAGCTTGGCTTCGAGCATCACCACTTCAGTGTGGTTGGCGGGGCCGCCAGTGTGGCCTTCACGGTCGGCCAGTTGCGTCTTGATTTCTTCAAGCATCTCGTCGGTCATCATGGCGCGCAGAGCGCCGATGTCTGATTTGTCCCACGCGGCTTGCAGGCTGACAAAGTTCGCCCTGGCTGCGCCAAGGAAACCGGCTGAATCAAAATCTTCCGGGACGCTCCAACCTTGGGCCGGCGTGAGCCCGGCGCCGATCATCGAACCGCCGCTCGCACGCGATGCGTCACGCGATGCGTCCAAAGGCACGCCAGCAGAACGCTCCCAGGGACGTGCCGAGGCGTCATTGCCAACGTTGGCCGGGCTGTACTGCGCGGGCGCGGAGATGGGCGCGGAACTGGGTGTATTGTCTGCGCCTGCCGAGTTGCCAGCGCCGCCGCCAGCGTTCGCGCCTTCAAAGGCGAACGGCGAACGGTTGGGCGTTGCGCCCTGGCCTTGTTGCTGCGCGCGTTTGCGCATGAACCAGCCGATGGCCATCATCACACCCAGCGCCAACAAGCCGAACATCAGGATGTTGCCAAAGGCCTCACCCAGACCGAGCGAGCTGGCCAACCAGGCCAGACCCAAACCAGCCGCCAAGCCGCCGAGCATCGCGCCCCAGGGTTTCTTCGGCGCTGCAGCCGCTGCCGCTGCAGGTGCAGCCGGTTTAGCGGCGTTTTGCGCCGCGCCGCCCGCAGGCGCCGCTTCTTTTTGCGTCACGTTGTTCGATTGTTTGCCAACGGATTTTCCACCGCCCAGGCGCTTGGCCGCATCGGCGTTGAAACCGGAAACCGCAAGTGTTGCGGCAAGAATCAGACCCCAAATTTTCATAGTGCCTCCAAAGCTATTGCTGTAGGTGGCGCCAAAGCCTGAATAAAACAAGCTCCGCGCGCCGCTTTTTTGATTATCACGGGAAGCGAGTGGGAAAAGTCAATTCCCCTATTGGGACAAACACTATTCGCCGCCGCCCAAAACCGCCAGCTAACCGCCGACTAACCGCACGCTAGCCGCACGCTAACATTTAATGCCGACATGCAGCGCCACCACGCCGCCCGTGAGGTTATGGCAATCCACGTGCCCAAAGCCCGCGCTTTGCATCAAGGTCTTGAGCTCGGCTTGGTTCGGGTGCATGCGAATCGACTCGGCCAGGTAGCGGTAACTCTCGCCGTCGCCCGCCACCAGCTGGCCCAAACGCGGCAACACTTTGAAGGAGTACCAGTCGTAGGCTTTTTCCAACGGTTTGGCGACTTTGGAGAATTCGAGCACCAGCACTTTGCCGCCGGGTTTGAGCACGCGGTTCATCTCGGCCAGTGCGACGTCTTTGTGCGTCATGTTGCGCAGGCCGAAAGCGACGCTGACGACGTCAAAATAATTGTCGGGAAACGGCAATTTTTCAGCGTCGCACACCAATGTGGGCAAGTTCAAACCCGCGTCCAGCAGGCGGTCACGCCCAGTGCGCAACATGGCTTCGTTGATGTCGGTGTGCACCACCTGGCCGCGCTTGCCGACCTTTTTGGCGACTGCCAGCGCCAGGTCGCCCGTGCCGCCGGCAATGTCCAGCGCCCTGGCCCCTTCTTGCAGGTTGGCGACGAGCACGGCATAGGCCTTCCAGGCGCGGTGCAGGCCCATCGACAAGACGTCGTTCATCAGGTCGTATTTGGGCGCGACCGAGTCAAACACGCCGCGCACTTTGGCCGCTTTGGCGCTGTCGTCTACCTTTTCAAAACCAAAATGGGTGGTCGCCATGGGGTAAATATTCAAAAATATGTTTTTATAAGACAATTGTTTGAAGACTAGACCCTGCTAAGTCATGAATAATGTTCGTATATCGCTATAAAAATCATTGTATATTCTTATATAAATAGTACGAAATATTCATGTGCTTACTAATACACGGTGTTTAGTGACTCGCGCAAGCATGGCCGCCAGCAGCCACCATTGGCGCATCCCGCTCGGCGCCCGCTGCTTTGAGCCTGGCCGTGTAATCGGCCCACAGTTTGTCCTGCTCGGAGCCCAAAAAATACAAATAGTCCCACGAAAAGATGCCGCTGGTGTGGCCGTCTGAAAACGACGGCTGCACGGCGTAATTGCCCACCGGCTCCAGCGCGCTGAGTTCCACGTCGCGTTTGCCGGTCTGCAGTATTTCCTGGCCCGGTCCGTGGCCCTGCACCTCGGCCGACGGCGAATACACCCGCATCAGCTCGAACGGAATGCGGAAGTTTTTGCCATCGGAAAAGCCCACTTCCAGCACACGCGACTGGCTGTGCACAGTGAGTTGGGTGGGTGTGGGCGCGCCTGTTTGCAATCCGGCCATGATCGAATCCTCGTTTGAATGTGTTGGGTTGATTATGCGGGCCGGATCCGGGGCGTCACACCAACACCCGCTCAATGCCGCCTGCATTCGCCGCCTTCACGTAATCGGGCAGCCAGGTTTCGCCCAGAATCAGGTTGGCCATTTCGACCACGATGTAGTCGGCCTCCAGCAGGCCGTTTTGCAGGTCGTTGCCAAAACGCGAGAGGCCTTGCAGGCAACTCGGGCAGCTGGTCAAAATTTTCACATTCGATTTCTCCGGTGGCGGCTGGCCCGGGTTGGTTGCGGCTTGCAAGGCGCGAAGGTCTTTTTCTCCGGCGAGCAGCTCTTCTTCCTTGCGAAAACGAATCTGCGTGGAAATATCGGGCCGCGTCACGCCCAATGTGCCACTCTCGCCGCAGCAGCGTTCGTTCTTCAACACCGTGTCGCCCACCAGCGCTTTGACCGTCTTCATCGGGTCTTGCAATTTGAGCGGGCTGTGGCAGGGGTCGTGGTACAGGTAGGCGCCTTGGGGCGCGCCCGCGCTGGCGAGCGTGATGCCTTTTTCAAGCAAGTACTCGTGGATGTCGATGATGCGGCAGCCGGGGAAGATTTTGTCGAACTCGTAACCCTGCAGCTGGTCATAACAGGTGCCGCAACTCACCACCACGGTTTTGATGTCGAGGTAATTGAGCGTGTTGGCCACGCGGTGGAACAACACCCGGTTGTCGGTGATGATCTTCTCCGCCTTGTCATACTGGCCGCTGCCGCGCTGCGGGTAGCCGCAACACAGGTAACCAGGCGGCAACACGGTTTGCACGCCGGCGTGCCACAACATGGCCTGGGTGGCCAGGCCGACTTGGCTGAAAAGCCGCTCGGAACCGCAACCAGGGAAGTAGAAAACCGCCTCGGTTTCACTCGAGGTTTTCACCGGGTTGCGGATGATGGGCACGTAATCCGCGTCTTCAATGTCCAACAGCGCGCGCGCGGTTTTCTTCGGCAAGCCGCCGGGCATTTTTTTGTTGATGAAGTGGATCACCTGCTCCCGGATCGGCGCTGCGCCCACCGTCGCTGGGGGCGCTGCTGTCTGTGCTTTGGCCGCAACCCGCAGGATTTGGTTGGCAAAACGCTGCACCTTGAAGCCCACATCGACCATCGCCGTGCGCATCAGTTTGATGGTCTGCGGGTTGGTGGCGTTGAGCATCAACATCGCCGCCGCGTTGCCTGGGCGGAATGATTTTTTGCCCATCTTGCGCAGCAGGTTGCGCATGTTCATCGAGACTTCGCCGAAGTCGATGTCCACCGGGCAAGGCGAGAGGCATTTGTGGCACACCGTGCAGTGGTCGGCCACGTCTTCGAACTCTTCCCAGTGTTTCAAGCTGATGCCACGGCGCGTTTGCTCTTCGTACAAAAACGCTTCGACCAGCAGCGAGGTGGCCAGAATCTTGTTGCGCGGGCTGTAAAGCAAATTGGCGCGCGGCACGTGGGTGGAGCAGACTGGTTTGCATTTGCCGCAGCGCAAGCAGTCTTTCACCGAATCGGCAATCGCGCCAATGTCGCTTTGCTGCATGATCAGCGACTCATGCCCCATCAAGCCGAACGAGGGCGTGTAGGCATTGGTCAAATCCGCGTGGCGCTTATTTTTTGAGACGATTTGAGCCGCTGAGTCTCGTACTTCGTGCATAGGTCGCTCACTATTTCGAAGCAACTTGCCTTTGTTGAAACGGCCTTCAGGGTCGATGCGCGCCTTGTATTCGGCAAACGGGCGCAGCTCTTCGTCACTCAAATACTCCAGCTTGGTGATGCCAATGCCGTGTTCGCCACTGATCACGCCATCCAGAGATCGGGCCAGCGCCATGATGCGTTTGACGGCGCCATGCGCCGATTGCAGCATTTCGTAGTTGTCGCTGTTGACAGGAATGTTGGTATGCACATTGCCGTCGCCCGCGTGCATGTGCAGGGCGATCCACACCTTGCCCTTGAGCACGCGCTGGTGAACGGCCACACACTCGGCCAGGATGGGCGCGAACGCCGCGCCGCTGAAAATGCCGACCAGCTTGGCCTTGATCTGCGCCTTCCAGCTGGCGCGCAGGGTATGGTTTTGCAACTGCGCAAAGAGCGCGTCCACGTCTTGCAGCCAGCCGGCCCATTGTGTTTTAACCTCGTTGATCAAACCCAGCGCTTGGGCTACCCGCTCGGCCAGCAAATCCGGCGAGGCGATCTCGTTCACATCGTCATGGCGGCCCAGCGGCAAGTTGCCACGGCTTAAAAACTCGGTGAGCGCGTCGCACAATTTCAGCTTGTTTTGCAGCGAAAGCTCGATGTTGATGCGTTCGATGCCGTCGGTGTATTCGGCCATGCGCGGCAGCGGAATCACCACGTCTTCATTGATTTTGAAGGCGTTGGTGTGTTTGCTGATGGCCGCCGTGCGTTTTCTGTCGAGCCAAAACTTCTTGCGCGCTTCCGGGCTGATGGCGATGAAACCTTCGCCGCTGCGCGAGTTGGCGATGCGCACCACTTCCGAGGTGGCGCGGGCCACGGCGTCGGCGTCGTCCCCGGCAATGTCGCCGAAGAGCACCATCTTGGGCAGGCCGGAGCCTGAATTGCTCAGCGCGGCGCGTTTGGATTTCGTCGCGTAACCCACCGCTTTGAGGTAGCGGTCGTCCAGATGCTCCAACCCGGCCAGCAACACGCCACTGCGCTTTTGCTCGGCAAACATGAAATCCTTGATCTCCACAATGCTGGGCACGGCGTTTTTGGCCTCCCCAAAAAACTCCAGGCACACCGTGCGCACGTGGGCGGGCATGCGGTGCACGATCCAGCGGCAACTGGTGATGAGGCCGTCGCAGCCTTCTTTTTGGATGCCCGGCAGGCCGCTCAAAAACTTGTCCGTCACGTCTTTGCCCAGGCCTTCTTTTCGGAAGGTTTTGCCGGGGATGTCGAGGCGCTCGGTTCGTTCCAGCGTCTTGCCGTCGGCCTTGAAATAGTTCAACTCAAAACTCGCCAGGGCCGCGTCATGGATCTTGCCCAGGTTGTGGTCAAGCCGCGTCACTTCGAGCCATTTCGCCTCGGGCGTGACCATGCGCCAGGAGGCCAGGTTGTCCAGCGCGGTGCCCCAGAGCACGGCCTTTTTGCCACCCGCGTTCATGGCGACGTTGCCGCCCACACAACTGGCCTCGGCGGAAGTGGGGTCTACCGCGAAGACAAAACCGCCGCGTTCCGCCGCGTCGGCCACACGTTGCGTGACCACACCGGCCTCGCTCCAGATGGTCGGCACGGGCGCGTTGTGGCCCGGCAAGGTCTTCATCTCGACCTCACTCATGGCCTCCAACTTTTCGGTGTTGATGACGGCGCTCTTCCACGTCAAAGGCACCGCGCCCCCGGTGTAGCCGGTGCCACCGCCGCGCGGAATGATGGTCAGGCCCAGTTCGATGCAGGCCTTCACGAGCCCGGCCATCTCGGCCTCAGTGTCGGGCGTCAAGACGACAAAGGGGTATTCAACACGCCAATCGGTGGCGTCTGTGACATGCGAGACGCGCGAGAGGCCGTCAAACTTCACGTTGTCTTTGGCGGTGTGTTTGTGCAGCAGCGACTTGGTCTTGCGGCGCAGCGTGGCCACCTTGTCAAACGCCTCGTCAAACCGCAACACGGCTTGGTCGGCGGCGTTCAACAGTTCGGCCACCAGCGCGTCTTTGGCCGAGTCGGCCTGGGGCGTGCGGCGTTTTTGCACCTCGCTCAATCGGTGTTTCAGCGCGTCAACGAGCTGGCCGCGGCGTTTGGGGTTGTCCAGCAGGTCGTCTTGCAAATAGGGGTTGCGCTGCACCACCCAGATGTCGCCCAGCACCTCGTACAACATGCGTGCGCTGCGGCCGGTGCGGCGTTCGCCGCGCAGTTGCAACACCAGCTCCCACACCCGTTCTCCAAGCAGCCGGATGACGATCTCGCGGTCTGAAAACGAGGTGTAGTTGTAGGGAATTTCTCGGATTCTGTCCTGCGAGCCCCCACTGTGTGGCGCAAAATCTTCAGAGGCGAGCAAGGCGGGGTTCAGCGGTGCGTTCATTAAGGGCAATTTTACCGCAGTGCAGCATTTTCCCCAGTAGACTCGCCGGGCGGAAGGCCATCAGGTAAACCCCATTGCGCTGTGATGGAACTGAAGGGTGTAATAAATTCGTCACGCAGCCGTCATCTTCGGGTGTTACGTTCAGCTTTTTTCTCTAGGAGTTGTCATGAAAATCAAAATTGCAGTCACCGCACTGGCCGCAGCACTGTTAGGCCTTCCCATGGGCGCCCAGGCGCAAACCGAAATCCAGTGGTGGCACTCGATGGGCGGCGCACTGGGAGAGTGGGTGAATGACCTGGCCAAAGATTTCAATGGCAGCCAGAAAGACTACAAGGTGGTGCCGACCTTCAAAGGCAGTTATGACGAATCCATGACAGCCGCCATTGCCGCCTTTCGCGCCGGCAATGCGCCCCATATCCTGCAAGTGTTTGAAGTCGGCACGGCCACCATGATGGCCAGCAAACAGGCCATCGTGCCGGTGGGCGAGGTGATGAAGAAGGCCGGCGTGGCGTTTGACACCAACGCCTATGTGCCTGCCGTCGCCGGTTATTACACAGCGCCCAATGGCCAGATGTTGAGCTTCCCGTTCAACAGCTCCACCACCGTTTTCCACTACAACAAAGACGCCTTCAAAGCCGCAGGCCTCGATCCCGAGAAGCCGCCCACAACCTGGCCTGAAGTGGCCTTGGCCGCCGCCAAACTCAAGTCCAGCGGCCACAAGTGCCCGTTCACCACGGCCTGGGTCAGTTGGACGCAACTGGAGAGTTTTTCGGCTTGGCACAACACCGAGTTCGCCAGCAAGGGCAACGGCATGCGCGGCTTGGACACCCGTTTGACTTTCAACACGCCGCTGCATGTGCGCCACATTGAAAACCTTTCGAACATGGCCAAGCAGGGGCTGTTTGTCTACAAAGGCCGGGGCAATTTGGCCGACGCCACCTTTGTTTCGGGCGAATGCGCCATGGTCACCGGCTCCAGCGCGCTGTACGGCAACATCAAACGCAACGCCAAATTCACCGGCGGCATCGGCGCCTTGCCCTATTACCCGGACGTTGCCGGCGCGCCGCAAAACACCGTGATCGGCGGCGCCAGCCTGTGGGTGATGTCTGGCAAAAAAGATGCCGACTACAAAGGTGTCGCGCAGTTCTTCGCCCGCCTTTCGGTGGCCGAAGAAGCCGCCAAGAGCCACCAGCGCACGGGTTACCTGCCGCTGACCAAGGCCTCGTATGAGTTGACCAACAAGTCGAACTTCTACAAGGAGAACCCCGGAACCGATGTCTCCGTAACCCAGATGATCCGCAAAACCACGGAAAAATCACGCGGCATTCGCCTCGGAAATTTTGTGCAGATCCGCACCATCAACGACGAAGAGTTGGAGCAAGTCTGGGCCGGCAAAAAATCGGCCCAAGAAGCGCTGGACACCGCGGTGAAACGCGGCAACGAACAGCTGAAGCGATTCCAAAAGGCCAACAGCAAAGGCTGATTCGGTTTCACCATGGCAGTAGAAAAGCGGGTTCTGTTTCGATCCGGCTGGCTGCCCTGGCTGCTGATCGCGCCGCAAATGGCGGTGGTGCTGATTTTTTTCTTTTGGCCGGCCGGCAATGCTGTTTACCAAAGTGTCATCAGCCAAGACGCCTTTGGCACCACGGCCAGTGAATTCGTCGGATTGGACAATTTCCGCACTCTGTTCAATGACGAATCGTATTTGGCGTCGTTCAAAACCACGGCGCTGTTTTCCATCCTCGTGGCAGGCAGCGGTTTGAGCATCGCGCTGGTGTTGGCAGTCATGGCGGATCGTGTCATCAAGGGTTCGGGCATCTACCGCACCCTGCTCATTTGGCCTTATGCGGTCGCGCCGGTGGTGGCCGGGGTGTTATGGGTTTTCATGTTCGTCTCGCCGCTGGGAATCATTGCGCACGCGTTGCGCTTCCTTGGGCTGGATTGGAACCATCTGCTCAACGCCAACCACGCCATGACGCTGATCGTGATTGCGGCGGTGTGGAAGCAAATTTCCTACAACTTCCTGTTCTTTCTGGCTGGCCTGCAGTCGATCCCCAAATCACTAATCGAGGCTGCGGCGATTGACGGCGCCTCCCCCGCGCGGCGCTTTTGGACGATAGTTTTCCCGCTGCTTTCACCCACAACGTTTTTTCTCTTGGTGATCAACATCATCTACGCGTTTTTCGAAACCTTTGCGATTGTGGACGCCGCGACCCAGGGCGGCCCCGGCAAAGACACCGCGATCTTGGTCTACAAGATGTATTACGACGGTTTCAAGGCGATGGACATAGGTGGCTCAGGCGCACAGTCTGTGGTGCTGATGCTGATCGTGATTTCGCTCACCGTGTTCCAGTTCAAGTTTGTGGAGAAAAAGGTCAATTATTGATGTGGCACCAGCATGATTGAACGCCGCCCCGTTGCCGATTTCATCGCCCATGCCGTGCTCATCGTCGGCGTGCTGGTGGTGGCGTTTCCGCTTTACCTGGCCATCGTTGCGTCGACACAGTCGGCCGACCAGATCGCGCAATCCAACCCGCTGTCGCTGATTCCCGGCACGAATTTTCTGGAAACCTACCGGCTGGCTTTGTTCGGCGGCACCAACACGCGCGGCAGCACCTTCCCGCCGGCCTTGCCGATGATGGGCATCAGCTTGATCAGTGCGCTGACCATCGCCATTGGCAAGATCGCCATTTCGCTGCTCTCGGCCTTCGCCATCGTGTATTTCCGCTTCCCGTTCCGCAATGTCGTGTTCTGGATGATCTTCGTCACGCTGATGCTGCCGGTTGAGGTGCGCATCATCCCGACCTACGAGGTGGTCTCCAACCTCGGCATGCTCAACACCTACGCTGGCTTGACGATCCCGTTGATCGCCTCGGCAACAGCCACCTTCCTGTTCCGCCAGTTCTTCCTGACAGTGCCCGACGAACTGGTCGAAGCCGCCCGCATCGACGGCGCCGGGCCCATGCGTTTTTTCTGGGATGTGCTCTTGCCACTGTCGAAGACCAGCATCGCCGCGCTGTTCGTCATTCAATTCATCTACGGCTGGAACCAGTACCTTTGGCCACTGCTGGTGACGACACAGGAGACCATGTACCCGGTTGTTTTGGGCATCAAACGCCTGATTGCAGGTGAGGCCTACACCGAGTGGAACGTGGTGATGGCCACCGCCATCCTGGCGATGACCCCGCCCGCTTTGGTCGTGATACTGATGCAAAAGTGGTTCGTTAAGGGCTTGGTGGACACTGAAAAGTAACGTCTTTGCGGGACAGTCCGCAGCTACACGAAGTGAGCCAGCCCTGCCCCCAACTGATTCAAGGAAGTATGGCCTCAATCACACTCAAAAACATCGTCAAACGTTACGGCAAGGGCCCGGGCGCGAACCAGGTTATCCATGGCGTCAATGCCGACATCAAAGACGGCGAGTTCGTGGTGATCGTCGGCCCCTCGGGTTGCGGCAAATCGACTCTGTTGCGCATGGTGGCCGGGCTGGAAGAAATCACCGAGGGCGACATCTCCATCGGCAACCGGGTGGTCAACAAACTGGAGCCCTCTGAGCGCGACATCGCCATGGTGTTCCAGAACTACGCCTTGTACCCGCACATGAGCGTGTTTGACAACATGGCCTACGGCTTGAAGATCGCCAAAGTGCCGGTGGCTGAGATCAAAACCCGGGTTGACAAAGCCGCCAAAATTCTCGAACTCGGCGCCCTGCTCACGCGTAAGCCGCGCGAGTTGTCCGGCGGGCAACGCCAGCGGGTGGCCATGGGCCGCGCCATTGTGCGCCAACCGCAGGTGTTTTTGTTCGACGAGCCGCTGTCCAACCTCGACGCCAAGCTGCGCGCGCAGACCCGGCTGGAGATTCAAAAACTGCACCGCGAGCTGGGCATCACCTCGCTCTTTGTCACCCACGACCAGGTGGAGGCCATGACCTTGGCCGAACGCATGATGGTGATGAACGCCGGGCGCATGGAGCAATTTGGCACGCCCGAAGAAGTCTATGCCCGGCCCGCTTCGACCTTTGTCGCCAGCTTCATCGGCTCGCCGCCCATGAACTTGCTCAAGAAAGCACCAAACAAAGAAAACGGCGGCACCGAAGGCAGCATTTTGGGCATTCGCCCAGAACACCTGGATGTCACCCCAAGCGGTTGGGCGTTGCGCGCGGAAGCGATTGAAACCTTGGGTGCAGAGCGCCTGGTGTACAGCAGCATGAACGGCGAGCAAGTGATCGTGCGCATCGACGAGCAACACAAACCACCCGCCATTGGCTCGACTTTCCACGTCACCCCGCGCGCGGATCGGCTGCATTGGTTTGATGCCACCAGCGGAAGGCGGATTTGAGAAGCATGTTTTCCTGCCGGGCCGCCCCAAGGCTTCTCGAAGAGCGGCTAAGCCAAAATGCGGCCCCCTTTGGGGGGCAGGGAGCGACACGCAGTGAGCGACCGTGGGGGCTCACATGAGTTGGCCCTACCCGCGCTGGGTCGCGCATCGCGGCGCTGGCAAACTCGCCCCTGAAAACACCCTCGCCGCCTTTCGCCTTGGCGCGCAACACGGCTACCGCATGTTTGAATGCGACGTGAAACTGAGCAGTGACGGCGTGCCGTTCTTGATGCACGACGCCGAATTGGCCCGCACCACCAATGCCTCAACCCGACTCGGCCAAGACGCCAGCCCCATCGGCGGCGACCACGAATGGGCCGCCTTGAGCCAGCTGGACGCAGGCCGCTGGCACTCACGCAGTTACGCAGGCGAGCCGCTGCCCACACTCGACAACATCGCCCAGTTCGTCCTCGCAAACCAGTTTTTTCTCAACATTGAAATCAAACCCACACCAGGCACCGAGCGGCGCACCGGCGAAGTGGTGGCTTCTGAGGCCGCCCGTTTGTGGCGCGACGCCGCCCACCAGCCGCTCTTGACCTCGTTCAAGGCCGACGCCCTGTTTGGCGCCTACGGCGCGGCGCCTCAGTTGCCGCGCGGCCTGTTGCTCGACGGCCTCACGCCCGACTGGTTAGAGCTGGCCCTGCAACTCGATTGCGTCGCCATCGTCTGCAATCACGCCCTGTGGGACGCTGCCACCGTGCGGGCCGCTAAAAGCGCCGGTTTTCGTTGCCTAAGTTACACCGTGAACGACGACTGGGCGGCCCAACGCCTGATCGACCTGGGCACCGACGGCATCATCACCGACCGGGTTGATTTTTTCGCACCCTCTGCAGTTTGATTTTCGGGTTGGATTGCTTGGATTGCGATTTGTTAATACGCTTGTTAACATTTTCGGCGAACGAATCAATTTCTCGATAATTTTTGAGAATTTTGGGCTCCAAGTCACCGCCCGCTTAAAACCCAAGGGCAAAATCGCAGCCGCGGCCCAAATTTGCATGACTATGTTGGCCAGCGAGATTCGAGCCAAAGCGGCCGTTCGAGCTACCGAGTTGCCTGTCGGCATTGCGGGCGCAAGTAAACTTTCAGGCGCATAGCTCGCTACGCTGTAGGTCTGAGCATCAGAAACGTCGTTGGTTTCAGAGGGAGCACGAAGTGCCGCTAATCTGGTCACACTCGATAGAAAATCTCGACTGGGTCGAGCTTGCAGCTCTCTATCAGGCTGCACCCCTTGGAAACAAGAATCCTCTGGGCCTGAAGACCGCATTCACGAACAGTATGTTCAAGTGCTTCGTCTATGAGGAAGGCAAACTCGTAGGTGTTGGGAGAGCACTCGCAGATGGGATCGACTGTTCATACATTTGCGACGTCGCCCTCCTCCCAAGCCATCAGGGCCTCGGTCTTGGCATGCAGATCGTTTCAAAACTCGTGAGCTTGTCGAGCAGTCACAAGAAGATCATTCTGTACTCTGTGCCTGGAAAGGAACCGTTCTACAAGAAGTTGGGCTTCAAGCGCATGTGCACCGCCATGGCAATCTTTGAGAATCAGGGCGTTGCAATGGAGCGCGGGTACGTAGATGAAACTTAACCCCTCATGTCAAACGCTAAATGTCACCTGTATTTGGAGCATCTGCAACAGTGGCTGAATTCGCTCAAGTCTGCCTTGGACGAGACGATGAAGCCGGGGCAGGAAGTTGGTATTCAGCGGTTGAACAAGCGCAACGCTGACCGGATCAGGTCGATGGGGCATTCAGCGCAGCGGCCTAAAGTAGGAACTGGCGGCTCTACGGATTTCACGCCGCCGTGGGTGACAGCCGCGCAGCTGAGTGCCACGTCGGCATGATCTACCCCAAACCGCAATCCAGCCCTTGGCGATTTCAACGACCCCCAGACGCCAGATAGAACCAGCTGTTTTTTGCGGCGATAGTGTCGCGACCTGGGTTTGTATAGCCGTAGGACCGCAGGGGTAAAATAACTGCTTCGTCAAGAAGCCCGCTGGTCCCAGCGGCTTCTTTTTTTATTGGGGCCATGTTGAGGAACACCATGTACAAAAACCTCGCAGCGACTCTGCTCGCGGCCAGCTTTTCTTTCTGCGCTTTTTCACAAACCACAGCTGCGCAAACCAACGCAGCACAAACCATTGCGCCGCCACTCAAAATCGGCTTCGTCTACGTCGCCCCGCTGACCGACGCCGGCTGGGTGCGCCAGCACGACGAAGGCCGCAAGGCGGTGCAGGCGGCGCTGGGCGACAAAGTCAAAACCAGCTACGTTGAAAACGTGGCCGAGGGGCCAGACGCCGAGCGCGTGATCCGTGACCTGGCCGCCAGCGGCCACACCCTCATCTTCACGCCGAGTTTTGGCTACATGGAGCCGACACTCAATGTGGCGAAAGACTTCCCCGGCGTGAAGTTTGAATCCATCACTGGCTACAAGTCCGCGCTCAATGTGGCGGCTGCCAACGCCCGTTATTACGAAGGGCGTTACCTCGCAGGCATTGTGGCTGGGCGCATGACGAAGAGCAATTTGGCCGGTTACGTTGCGGGTTTCCCGATTCCTGAGGTGCTGCAGGGCATCAACGCCTTCACACTGGGCATGCGCTCAGTGAACCCGAAGGCCGAGGTCAAGGTGGTCTGGCTCAACGCCTGGTTTGACCCATCGCGCGAGCGTGAAGCGGCCATGACACTGTTCAACCAGAACGTCGATGTGATCGCCTTCCACACTGGCTCCAACGCGGTGATGGCAGCGGCTGAAGAGCGCGGCAAGATGGCCGTGGCCTACCACTCCGACATGCGCAAGGTGGCGCCCCAGGCGCAAATCGTCGCCGTCACGCACGAGTGGGGCGCGTATTACACCCAACGTGCCCGCGCGGCGCTTGACGGCAGCTGGAAAACCGGCAACGTTTGGGGTGGCGTGAAGGAAGGCATGGTCAAGGTCGATGCCTTCGGCCCCAAGGTTCCCAAGGCGGTGCAAGACGAAGTGCTGGCGCGGCAAAAAGACATCGCTTCTGGCAAGCTCCAGCCCTTTGCCGCATTGCGCGCAGCGATCAAAGACAACGAAGGAAAAACTGCCATCACGGCAGGAAAATCACTCAGCGACGCGCAGATTTTGGGCATGAATTGGCTGGTTGAAGGGGTGCAGGGCAAGCTGAGCAAGTGAAATTGGAAATTGCCTCCGGGTTTCAAGGTTCAAGACATTGCTCGAAGCCGTTGCTCGCAGTGGGTTCGCGTGAAATTCATTGGGGTCAAGAGGCCGTTATTGCAGCTCAGTGGCAGTGACGGCAATTGGTATTCAACGCCAAACCCCCCAGGCCCGCTCAACTGATCAGGGCGACGGGGCGCTCAGCGTAGCGGCATAGAGGGGGAGCAGCCGGCGAAGGCCACTGCGCAGGACAGCCGCGTAGCTGAGCGCCCCTTCGGCCTGATCCAGCCACGGAAAAGACACGCCAGTCGGCCGTTTCGTAGATGTTAATACCCATGTTAATAAAGCGCAATTTTTAGTCAATTTCATGAGTTTTCTAAAGTTTTTCACTCTCCAAGTCACGAATAATGTGCGTTAACAGCTATTAGAACTATAGCAATTAAAAATCCGTCACTGACTTCCGCGCAGTCAAACCGCATCAACCACCACGCGCTTCAATCGGCGAAGCGCCAACAAGTGCGAGCAAATGCGGTAACCTTTGCACCATGAAGGCGTACCGCTGTTCCCTGTTGCGATTTGACCCTGCTGCACCCGCGCACAGTTCAGCTTTGTACGACGAAGACGGGCTGTTGGTGGTCGGCCCGAATGCTCTGGGCAGGTTGACGGTATTGGCTGCCGGTTCTTGGAACGCGCTTAAAGACCGTTATGCCGAAGTCGCCGTTGAACACCTGCCGGGTCGCATCATCGCGCCCGGGTTCATCGACTTGCACCTGCATTACCCGCAAACCGATGTGATTGGCTCGCCCGCCGACGGTTTGCTGCCCTGGCTTGAAAATTACACGTTTCCAGAAGAAGAACGCTTCTCAAGTCACGAATATTGTTCGCAAGCAGCTTCATTTTTTATAGCAGAGCTTTTGCGCAATGGCGTCACCACGGCGTTGACATTTGCCACCTCCCACGTGCCTTCGGTCAATGCGCTGTTTGAGGCCGCCGATGCGCGGCAGATGCGGCTGATCAGCGGCCTGTGTTTGATGGATCGCCATGCGCCGAAGGGCGTTCTCAACGACACCGAGCAAAGTTTGGTCGACACCGAAGCGCTCATCAAGCAGTGGCATGGCAAGGGCCGCTTGGGGTATGCGATCACGCCGCGTTTTGCGCCGAGCTGCACCGAGGCGCAACTCAAAGGCGCGGGCGAGCTGGCGGCTAACTATTCGGATGTGTGGATTCAATCCCACGTGGCTGAAAACCTCGATGAAATCGCCTGGGCGCGCGCGCTGTTTCCGAAGTCGCGCAGCTACCTTGCCACCTACGATGATTTCGGCCTGATGCGGCCCCGCGCCGTCTACGCCCATTGCATCCATTTTGACGACGCAGACCGGGCGCTGATGCGCTCCACCGGGGCGGCGGCGGCGGTCTGCCCCACCAGCAACTTGTTTTTGGGCAGCGGATTCTTCGACTTTGCCAGCGCCGACAAAGCCGGCTTCAACTACGGCCTGGCCAGTGACGTCGGTGGCGGCGCCAGCTTCAGCCCGTTTCACACCATGCTGGCGGCGTATTACGTCGGTCGCGCCTCGGTGGTGGCAGATGGCCAAGGCGGCGGCGCAAAATCAGCTCAGACGTTGCGCCCGCAACATTTGTGGTGGCAACACACGGCGGGCGCGGCCAAAGCTTTGGGGCTCCAGCGCGACATTGGCAGCCTGCAGGCGGGCAGCGAAGCCGACTTCGTGGTGCTCAACCCGCAAGCCACGCCCTTGCTCGCGCGTCGTTGTGCCCGTGCCAACAGCCTGGACGAACTGCTGTTTGCGATGATTGTGTTGGGGGACGACCGGCTGATTGAGCGGGTGGCATTGGCCGGGAGCTGAAGATTGGGAAGCTGGGCGCCCGGCGCGGGCCAGCGGCTCAAGGCATTACGGCCGTGTAAGTGACGTGGCCGCCGTAATAACCTATCGGCAAGGTGTTGGTATTGCGGTGGCTGAAGCTCCAGCTTGAACTGCGAACCAGAACCTGCCCAGTGCCCAACATCGCTGTGGCTGCAGCGGCGGAGCCATCACCCGCCAAGCCATCACCAAGGGCCGGGTGGGGCAATGTGCCGCCAACACTGGGAACGATTTGAGACCAGGGAATTGAATCCACGCCGTTGGTCAACCCGCCGACCGAACCCCGAGGCGTCAGACTCGCGTTTTTGTTGTTGCTCACCAGTCGTGCGGTGACTGGCGCAGGGCCAAAACCGGCAGTGCCGGGCGCCAAGTTGCCTGTGCCGACTTGCATAAAGAGCACTGCGGGAATGACCACCCGAAAATCCAGCTGGCTGCTGGCTGACAGACCTGAAGCGCGCCCAAGCGGGGCAGAACTCGCGTTGGATTCGGCTTGCGCCGCGAAGACCGGGCTGAAACTGGCCATCGCCATCCAAAGGCTGGCGTGAAGGCGACCGGGCGGGCGCGAAGCAGGTGACGATGTCATGGGCACTTTAGGAGCCGGTGACGGGATTGTCTATGGCGGAGCTCGAAAGTGAACGGCAACACTCTGGCGAGGTCACTCAAATGGGGTTAACCGGAACCAGGCGTTAAACGGCCCAGATTCAGGCATTAAGTCACCGTTGGGAGAGCTTTCAACCCTGATATACCGCTGCCCCACCGCTGAAATACCGGGCGTCGCCTAACCCGGCACGACGAATTACCAGTTTTTAACCACGTTGAAGGTGTCGCGGGCGGCCTCTGAGAGGTCGTCAAACGCGCGCTTGGCAGCTTCTGCATCGCCCCGTCGCGCTGCATCTTCCAACAGTTTGGCCTGCATAGCAGCGCCTTCAGCCGTCATGCTTAAGAGCAACCCTTTGAGCGCGTGGCCCTGGGCTGCCAGGGCTTTCCAGTCTTGCTTTTTCAGTGCCTCGAAGGCGGCACCCATGCAAGCGCGCAAATCCTGGCAAAACGCCTGCGCCATCTCGTGCAAGGCGGTTTCATCGCCAGCCAGGCGGTTGAGCATTTTTTGCCGGTTGTGCAGGCCTATTTTGGGCAGGGGCGCCGGCGGCAGCTCGGTGATGGGGCTTTGCGATTGCAGCGGCGTAGGCGACGTGTTTTGGTGCGAATCCACCCCCGTCGCCCGAAAAGCCAAGCGCGTCGCTTTCAGGCCGGCTTGCAGGGCCTCGGGAGTCAGTGGTTTGGAGAGGTAGCCGTCCATGCCAGAAGCCAAAGCGTGCGCGCGGTCTGCCGCAGAAGCGTGCGCCGACAGCGCGATGATCGGCACGCGCACTTTGCCAGCGCCCTGCTCCCATTGGCGAATGCGGTGCGTGGCTTCCCAGCCATTCATCACCGGCATCTGGATGTCCATGAACACGATGTCAAAAGCGCTCTGGCGGACTGCCTGCACCGCTTGTTCGCCGTCTTCGGCCACCGCGACTTCAAAGCCGAGCTGTTCGAGCAGTTTGGTCGCCAGAAGCCGGTTGACGCTGTGGTCGTCTACGACCAGCGCACGTTTGCCCGGGAACTGGGAGAGCTGGGCCTGGCGTGTCACATGCAGGCTCAATTCAGCGCGCGCCGTCTCTTTGCCAAATTCAGTGTCAGGCGTGTCTTCACGCGCCAGTGCCAGCGGAACGTGCACCGTGAAACGGCTGCCTTGGCCCGGCGCGCTTTCCAGCTCAATGCGGCCGCCCATCATTTCCGCCAGCTTCATGCAGATCGACAAACCCAGGCCTGTGCCGCCGTAACGTCTTGAGGTGGAGCTGTCGGCCTGAACGAAGGCGCCAAATATTGATTGTTGCTTCCCCTCGGCAATGCCAATGCCGGTGTCTTTCACGGACAAGCGCAGGCCCAATTGCCCTTCAAACTCGTCCGAAGGCCGCATCGACACGTCGATATGCCCCTGCTGCGTGAACTTGACGGCGTTGCTGACCAGGTTGGTGACGATTTGGCGCAGCCGGCCCGGGTCGCCGACGGCGTCGGTCGGCAGGTCATCACTGAGGCTCACGTGCAGTTCCAGCCCCTTGGCCTCGGCCGATACACGCAGCGGTGTGACCACCTCCCACAACCAGCGTTTCAGCGGGAAACGCACTTGCTCAAGAATCAGCTTGTGCGCTTGCAGGCGCGAATAATCCAACACATCGTTGACCAGCGCCAGCAAGGCCCGCCCTGAGCTGCCGACCAGCTCCACGTATTGCCGCTGGTCGGCTGACAGCGGGGTTTGCGCCAGCAGGTTGTTCATGCCGATCACACCGTTCAGCGGGGTGCGGATCTCGTGGCTGATGTGCGCCAGGAAATCGTCTTTGGCAGAGTTGGCCGCCACCGCCAAAGCGCGGGCCGATTCGATCTCCAGCTGAATCTGCCGCCTGCGCGTCACGTCTCGCGCAATGCCGACCAGGCGCACCGCCTGGCCCAACATGTCGCGCTCGGTGACCTCGCCGGTGAATTCGATCCAGCGTGGGCCGCTTGCGCCCTGCAGGCGGCATTCAATTTCCAGCCGCTTGTTGGGCTGTTTCAAGACGTCAATGACCGCCTGGCGCACTTGCGTTCTGTCTTCGGGCTCGACTTTCTGCGCCAGTTCGGTCGGCGACCACACTTGCGCGTCGCCCTGTGGGTTGCCGCCATCGTTGACGATCTCGGAAAATCGCTTTGAGGTGTAGATGGCGTGAGTCTGCAGATCCCACTGCCACATGGCCAGCCCGGCCGCGTCAAGGGCCAATTGCAGGCAGTCTTCGGTCTTGCCGAGTTCCTCTTCGGCCATCAGGCGGCTGTGGAAATCGGTGTCAGCCTGGCCGCGCAGCGCGGCGTTTTCGTGCTGGAGCTCGTCCAGCTGCCGCTGTAGCGCCTGCTCTTTGGCCGCGCTCATGGCTCTTTCTGGATGGACGCGCCGTCTTGCGCGCTCCACACCTGAACTTTGCGGTACAGCGTGGAGGCATTGATTTTCAGGGCGCGGGCGGCTTTTGACACATTGCCGCCAAAAGCGCGCAAGGCGTAGTCGACGGCTTCGCGCTCGACGTCTTCGAGCGGGCGAACCCGCTTGGGGTCGCACACGGGGCCGTTGCCGTGGGCCGCTGCCACGGCAACCGGCGCAGCCGGGGTAGCCGGAACCGCGGAATTCCCGCCGGTCGCCAGGTCGGCAAAGCCTGAGTTGGGCGGCCTGGGTTCATCGGGCTGGGCAAACCATTGAAGGCTTTCGGTGGTGGCAAGCTCGGTTGGGCTCTTGGCAGAGGCGGCTGACACCATCACCGAGGCGTTCGACGAAGTCGCCACCGGGGGCGGCGCTGGCGCAGCGGTGTCAACAGTGCGATTTACCTTGGCGCCCACGCTGTCGGGCAACATGTTGGCCTCAACGGTTTTACCGTCGTTAAGCGCCACCACGGCGCGCACCACGTTGACCAGCTCGCGCACATTGCCCGGCCAGTTGTGGGCAGTGAGCGCGGCCAACGCGCCAGGGCTGAAGCCTGTGAATTGTTTGCCGTCCTCGCGGGCGTATTGGGCCAGCAGGTCGCGCGCGATCAGCGCAACGTCGCCACCTCGGGCTCTGAGCGGCGGCAGGTCGATCGGTACGACGTAAAGGCGGTAAAACAAATCTTCCCGAAATTCACGTTGCCGCACCCGCTCCTGCAAATTGCGGTGGGTGGCGCAGACGATGCGCACATCGACGATGCGGGTCTTGTCCTCGCCCAGTCGTTTGACTTCGCCGGTTTGCAACACGCGCAGAAGTTTGGCCTGCACGCCGAAGTCCAAGTCGGCAATTTCGTCCAGAAACAGTGTGCCTTTGTCGGCCTCAATGAAAACGCCTTGGCGTTCGGCCACCGCGCCGGTGAAAGCGCCCTTGGCGTGGCCGAAGAGCTCGCTTTCTATCAACTCCTTGGGAATGGCGGCGCAGTTGATGGCGACCAGTTTTTTGTGTTTGCGCGGGCTGCGGGCATGGATGGCATTGGCGGCCAGCTCCTTGCCCGTGCCAGATTCACCCGTGATGCACACCGGCGCATTGCTCTGCGCCACGGTTTCGATCATCTTGTAAACCGTCTGCATCTCGGCGCTTTGGCCAAGGAACTGCTCAAACTGGCGCGGTGCAGCGGTTTGCAGGCTGGCGACGCGTTGCGTCAGCAGGGAGGCGTGCAGCGCGTTGCGCAAGGTCACCAGCAGGCGCTCGGCCTCCACCGGCTTCTGAATGAAGTCAAACGCCCCGGCCTCAGAGGCCCGCACGGCGATGTCCAGCGAGTCTTCTGCGGTAATGACCACCACGGAACACGCGGGGTGGGCCTTGAGCAGGGCCTGCATCACCTCAAACCCGGTGCCATCGGGCAAGTTCAAATCCACCAGCGCCGCGTGCCAAGGGCCTTCGGCAATGTGGCGCTTGGCCTGGGCGACGGTGCCCGCCATCGTGACTTGCACGCCCAATTTGACTGAAATGGTTTTGTATTGAATCGCCAGCGCCGTCAGGTCTTCGACGATCAGCACCCGCTGGTCTGGGAAGAGCGAGGCAATTTGAGAATCGGTCATGTCGCCAGCTTAGGCAATGTCCTCGCAAATTGCAATCAAATGAGAAAATTAAATGAATTAAATGCCCGCAAAATGCGACAAATGAAGAAAAATTAGGGCGAGCGCCAGAGTGGAAAACGCGTACCGGGCGAAAGAGCCGCCAATTTCTCGGTACTTCTTGACGACCGGTTTTCCATCCAGACCGACGCTCATGGGCGTTTTGAATTCCCTTACGCCGTGGCCGGCCCGCATGTGGTCACCGTGATCAGCGACAACCTGCCGCTGCCCTGGGGCCTGAACAAAGATGGCCGCGTTGAGGCGCGGGTGTTCACGCGCGACACCACCACAGTAGACATCGGGGCCATCCGGCAATAGGGTGCCCTGAAAAGCCGCTCCTACAATCGGCCCTCCTTTCTGAATACCGGCGAAACTGCACATCATGAGCATCAAAAGTGATAAATGGATCCGCCGCATGGCACAGGACCACGGCATGATCGAGCCCTTCGAGCCGGGCCAGGTTCGCACGCGTGAGGTTGCTGGGCAGCCTGGTTCATTGCAAAAAATCATCAGTTACGGCACCAGCAGTTACGGCTACGACATCCGCTGCGCGCCTGAATTCAAGGTGTTCACCAACATCCACAGCACGGTGGTGGACCCGAAGAATTTTGACGAAAAGAGTTTTGTCGATTTCCATGGCGACAGCTGCATCATCCCGCCCAACAGCTTCGCGCTGGCCCGCACGCTGGAGTACTTCCGCATCCCGCGCAATGTGCTGACGATTTGCCTGGGCAAAAGCACCTATGCGCGCTGCGGCATCATCGTCAACGTGACACCGTTTGAGCCCGAGTGGGAGGGTTATGTCACGCTGGAGTTTTCAAACACCACACCGCTGCCCGCCAAAATCTACGCCGGTGAAGGCTGCGCCCAAGTGTTGTTCTTTGAAAGCGACGCCGACGACGTGTGTGAAGTCAGCTACAAAGACCGTGGCGGCAAGTACCAGGGGCAAGTGGGGGTGACGTTGCCCAAGGCATGACGGCTGCAAGGGCCGCTGGCCGCAAGCGCGTTTGCTCAATGGTAGTCGCTCTCGCGATGGTGGCGAACGGCAGTGACGGTGAGGGACTTGTCGCTGGTGATCTGGAAAAGGGCGATGTAACCTGACGACCCAAAGGTGATGAGCATTTCGCGCCAGGCGGGGCCCAAGTCGCCGCCTTGGGCTTTGCGGCAAGTGTGGGGGAATTTGGAAAGCGCCT
>JANOYE010000181.1:0-9203 GCA_031428695.1 Rhodoferax sp.
GACCGTCAACACCCAGGTGCGCGGAAAACCGGAAAAAATGGACATGGAGGGCAGCGGCAAATGGCTGGGCGCGGAATGCGGCGATGTGAAGCCGATTCGTGTGCCGAAAAAATAGGCCCCGCCACGGCACATTGGCGGCACATTGACGGCACTTTTGCGGCACTGTCATGGTTTCGTCAATCATACCCAAAGTGGGTATGATTGACATCGAAAACCGCTTTTCCCCTGGTTTAAAGAGAAAAAACGACCTCTAAGTCACGTAATATGTGAATATGTCGCTATAAATAATATAGCAACCGGTTTTGTCCTGCGGCCCAAGAGGCTCAAGCCCAATCCAACCCTTGCCAGTGAAGCGAAAACAACGCGCGCCTTATTGGCCCTTGAATTGCGGCGGGCGCTTGGCGAAAAACGCTTGAACGCCTTCTTTGTGATCGTCGGTCAGCAGCGCCAGCCCCTGCGCCCAAGCCTCGGCGTCGAGCAGGGCCTCCAGGTCAGGCTGGTACATCATTTTGAACATTTTTTTCGCCACACCCAGCGCAAAGGTCGGGCCATTGGCCAGTTCACGCGCATGTTCCCAAGCCACCTTGTCGAGCTCTTCATCGGGGACGACGCGGTTGACGAGGCCCAGCGACAGCGCTTCCTGCGCATCGATGCGGCGCCCGGAGTAGACCAACTCCTTCGCGCGCAGCAAGCCGAGGTGCTGCGTGAGGAAGTAGACCGCGCCACCATCGGGCACCAGGCCCACGTGGCGAAATACCTGGGTAAACCGGGCGGTGTCGGAGGCGACCACCACATCGCAGGCGAGCGCCATGCTCCAGCCGATTCCCGCGACGGCCCCGCGCGTGGCGGCGACTACGGGCTTCTCGATCTTGGCGAGGTTGCGCACCATGCGGTGGGCCAGCTTGAGCAGTTCCCGCCCGCTCGCCGGTGTGAAGTTTCCCATCTTGCTGACGTCGCCGCTGGCGCAGAACGCCCTGCCGCTGGCTTGTAGCAGGACCGCACGAACGGCAGGGTCGCGCGCCGCCGTTTCAAACGCGGTGCCCAGCGCCTCGCGCATCTCCACCGTCAGCGCATTGAGCTTGTCAGGCCGGTCCAGCGTGACAACCGCCACACCTTCGAGAACTTCGTAACGGATGCTCATGGCTGGCCTGTTTGGCGTGAAATGGTCATGGCGTTTTTCTCCTGGATGGGTTGCGGAATGTGCCCTCAAAGGTCGTTGCTGCAGAACTTTACAGCGCCCGCCATGCTACCTATAATAAATCCAGTAGCTTAATAGTTAGACAATTGATTATGGGCTTGCCCCAGCCAACAGGAGACCTTTGTGGATGCCAGCCGCATACGACGCTCACGACCCGAAGGCCATCCCAATGTCCTGCTGATCACGATTGACCTGCCGCCGGTCAATGCCATGACGGTCGCCGCCCACCGCGACTTGCGCGATGCACTGCGCTCGGTGGAAGACGATCCTGAAATTCGTTGTGTGGTGCTAACCGGCGCGGGCGAGCGTTCATTCGTGGCCGGTGGTGACGTGGCGGAACTCGGCGCGATGGACCCTGAGCTGGCGCTGCACAGAACGCGCGTGGTGCGCCAGGTGTTCGACGCCATCCGGCGCAACCCCGTGCCGGTGATTGCGGCTGTGAATGGTTACGCGCTGGGCAGCGGCCTGGTGATGGTGTCGCAGTGCGACATCGTGATTGCGGCTGACACGGCGACCTTCGGGCTGCCCGAAATCACTGTGGGCGTGATGGGCGGCACCAAACACTTGGCCCGCATCGTTCCCGAGAAAGTCATGCGCTGGATGGCTCTGACTGGAAGGCGGGTTGACGCGGCTTACCTGGAGCGCCTGGGCGTCATCCAAAAGGTGGTCAAACCAGAAAAATTGCTGGCCACCGCGTTGGAAGCGGCCGACGACATTTGCAGCAAGAGCCCCGCCGCTGTGCGCCTGATGAAAGAAGTCATCAACCTCACCGAGTCGATGGACCTGGACAACGGTTACCACGTCGAAACTTACGCAACCGCCATCATTTCGGCGCACCCTGATTCAAAAGAAGCGGCAAAGGCTTTCAAAGAAAAACGGGCGGCAGACTATTCGAAAGAGGCGGCACGCTGAGTGCGGCGCTGAGAGTTTGAACGGAAATATGCATTGACAACTGGAGTCACGATGAACAAACTGCTAGCAGCACTTCTTTCCATCACGTCATTCGCCCAGGCTGCGCCGGTATGGGCACAAGAGGTCTATCCCAGCCGCGCCATCACCATCGTCGTACCCTTCGGGCCGGGCAGCGGAACCGATGTGGGCACACGCCTGATCGGGCAGAAACTGAGCGAGGCGCTCGGTCGTGCGGTGACGGTCGACAACAAGCCCGGCGCCAACGGCGCCATCGCCGCTGAGTTCGCAGCCAAGGCCAAACCCGATGGTTACACGCTGGTCATGGGCACCAATTCCACCCACGGGGCCAATCCGGCGCTGGTGCGCGAACTGCGCTACGACCCGATCAAGGGCTTCGAGCCAATCACGCGGGTGGCGGTATTTACCAGCATCATCGTGACCAACCCGGCTCTGCCGGTCAACACCATGCGCGAGCTGATCGCCTACGGCAAGGCCAATGAGCTGACGCTGGCCACCGGCAACGCGAGCGGCGTTGTCATGAGTGAAACCTTGGCGCGCCAGGTCAGCTGGAAATTGCTGCGGGTGCCGTTCAAGAGCAACCCGCCCGCGATGACGGAAGTGGTGGCAGGCCGTGTCAACATGATGTTCACGGACATTGCCGCTGCACAGGGCCTGCTGAAATCCGGCAGCCTCAAACCGATTGCGGTGACCTCTCTGAAGCGCAGCGCATTGATGCCCGACCTGCCGACCATTGCCGAGAGTGGCGTGCCCGACTATGACCTGTCTGGATGGATTGCACTGTTTGCACCAGCCGGTACACCGAAGGCGATTGTCGAGCGGCTGAACGCGGAGGTCACGAAAGTTTTGCAACTGCCTGAAATACGCACTCGCCTACTTGACCTGGGGGCGGAACCCAGCCCGATGCCTGTGCCTGAATTCGCTGCCTGGGTGCAGCAAGAAGTTACCAAGTGGACCCGCCTGGTGCGGGAAGCTGGTATTCAACCTGAGTAATTGAGCCCGAGTAATTTCGCAATATTGCAGCAGCAATATTCCACCAAGGGAAGCCGACATGGATTTTCGTTTTACCGATGAGCAGCGCATGTGGCACGACACGCTGCACAGCTTCATGGAAAAAGAGGTGGGCCGGGAGTACACGCGCGCGCACGACGAAAGCCGCCAGTTCCCCTACGAGGTTTACCGGAAAATGGCGGCCCAAGGCTGGCTCGGCCTGCTCTTGCCCGAGGAAGACGGCGGGGTGGCTGCAGACCCAATCATGTTCGCCATCTTTTGTGAGGCGATTGCAAAATTCAGCTTGGACACTGCGGCCTGCCTGATGACCTCGATGTTCACGGCGACCAACCTCTCCAGCCACGGCACACCCGCGCAAAAGGAAAAATATCTGCCACCCTTCCTGCGGGGCGATGCCACGTTCTCCATCTCAATCAGCGAGCCTGGTTCAGGCTCTGACGCAGCGGCAGCGCGAACCCGCGCGGTGCTGGAGGGTGATACCTGGGTGCTCAACGGCAGCAAGACTTTTTGCTCCGGCGCGCACCTGCCCAACACCACCATTGTCATCATGGCGCGCACGGGTGAGGAGCGCCATGCGGGCTTGAGCCTGTTTCTGTTGCCCAACACCACGCCGGGGCTCACCGTTACCAAGCTCAACACCATCGTGCGCCGCAGCCTGGGCACCACGCAGCTGTACCTGGACAACGTGCACCTGCCCCAAGAGAACTTGATCGGCGAAGTCGGCAAGGGCTGGGCTTACATTGGAGACCATCTGGAATTCGAGCGCTTGAGCCTTGCTGCGTCTTACGTGGGCAACGCCCGAACGGCACTGGACGACACCCAGCGTTACACCAAACAACGCAAGCAGTTCGGCAAAGCCCTGTCGTCATTCCAGGTGCTCAAACACCGCATGGCCGAGGACGAATGTGAAGTCGAAGCGGCCAGGCTCCTCACCTACGCAGCCGCATCCAAAATGGCGCGTGGCGAGCGGGCTGTCAAAGAGGTGTCGATGGCCAAAGTGTTCGCAGCCAAGGCCTTGTTCAAAACCGCGTTCAATGGAATGCAGGCACTGGGCGGTTATGCCCAGTTGCCCGAGATGGACATGGAGCGTTACTTCCGGGAGGCCAAACACGCCATGGTGGGCGGCGGCACCAATGAAATCCAGCACAGCATCATTGCCAAGGAAATGGGGTTATAGGGAAGCGCGGGATGTTTCAAGAGGCAGCGCAAGCACACGCTCAAATAGATCGGAAGGATCCATGAATTACATCCACGCCAACGGTCTTGACTTCGCCTATCTCGAAGAAGGCAGTGGCCCGCTCGTCTTGCTGCTGCATGGTTTCCCCGACACCGCCCAGACCTGGAGCCATCAGATGGCGGCGCTGGCTAAGGCGGGTTACCGTGCGGTCGCGCCTTATCTGCGTGGCTATGCGCCGAGCGAGATTCCGCGCGACGGTTTTTATGACAAAGCCACACTTGCCACCGATGTCGCCGAGTTGATCCGCGCACTCGGTGGCGGCAAACCGGTGCATTTGGTCGGCCAGGATTGGGGCGCGATCATCTCCTACGCGGTGCTGGCGGCGTTCCCCGAACTCATCGACCGCGCGGTGGTGATGGCGGTGCCGCATCCGGCACAGACGCGCCAAAGCCTGCTGGACGCCAAACACATCCAACGCTCCTTTCATTGGTGGTTTTCCAGATGCCTGAGTTGCCCGAGAAGGCGCTGGTAGAGAACGATTTCGCGTTTATCGACTACCTGTGGAACTACTGGACCAGGCCCGGCTACCAGGACGCGGCGCACCTGCGTGAGGTGAAGGCGATGCTCGCAGAGCCTGGCGTACTCGCGGCAACGCTGGGTTATTACCGCGCCATGTTTGACCCCGCCAAAGCAGACCCTCGCTTGGCTGAGATGCGGCCAACCATGGAGCGGCCCATCTCAGTGCCGACGCTGGCACTGTGCGGCGGCGATGACCTGCGCGCTGAGCTGATGACTGACCAGGCGCGGTATTTTTGCGGCGAGTATCGCTACCAAGTCGTTGCCGATGCCGGCCATTTTCTGCACCGCGAGAAACCGGCGGAGGTGACGCGACTCGTGCTCGAATGGTTGAGCGCTGAACGTGGCGATGGAAAGCCGAAGGGTGTGCCGCAGAAATAGTTTGCGAATAAGCTGCGAGTTTTGCGCGGCTCCTGAGATTCACTGTTTTCAATGCCATACCCATATTGGGTTTGATTTGGTGACAGTCACCCTCTTTGGCGAAGGATTTGTGGAAATCCGGCCTCTAAGTCACGAAGTATGTGCGTAGATAGCTATTAAATATATAGCAACTGAAATCCGAAGCGGGACTCAATTGAACGTGTATTTAAGCGACACCGAGAGTGAACGCGGCGCGCCGGGGGCGAAAAATGTCGACTGCGGCAACGCGCCGGAGCCAAACGGGTCGGCGTTCACAGCGCCGCTTACGTTGAAGCCATTGGCGCCGAGTTGCGCGCCAGTGTTGTAACGAACATCAAAGAGGTTGTTGATCTGCGCGCCGAGTTGCAGCTTGGGCAGGGGCCGCCAGTCGGCGCCGAAATTGACCACCACATACCCGGCGGTGGCGCCCGGCCCCTGGTAAAAAGCGCCGTCTGGCGTGTATTGGCCATTTTCATTGCCGCGCGCCAGTGCGCCGGAAGTCGCCACCAGGTTGGTATTCAAACCCAGTGTGGACGAGACCGCGTAGTGCGCCGAGAGTTTCAGCAAATGTTGCGGCACCAGAGGAATGCGGTCGCCGGGGCGGATGGTGATGACGCCGTTCACACCCGGGTTGCCCGCCTGCGCCTGGGCATTGCTGCTGTTGCCCGTGCCGTTGACGATTTCTGTGCTTTGGTAAGTGGCTTCCAGCCAGGTGTAGTGCGCGCCCAGCGTGAAGGGCCCGGCCTTGCCGCTTGCGCCCAGCTCCAGCCCCTGGCGGCGGGTTTGCCCAAAATTCTTGAAGTAGCCAAACCCGGCTTGGTTGTCGGCGACGAACAGAATGTCGTCATTGTTTTCCGCCCGAAACACGCCCGCGTTCCACTGCCAGCCTCCGGGTAGCGTGCC
The DNA here is from genome assembly GCA_031428695.1 of Rhodoferax sp. Taxonomy (GTDB): domain Bacteria; phylum Pseudomonadota; class Gammaproteobacteria; order Burkholderiales; family Burkholderiaceae_C; genus JANYCG01. Next base: position 6,195 of record JANOYE010000181.1, read on the forward strand.
GCGCAGGCCCGCTTCCACGGTGCGTGTGACGACCTGGTTCAAGGGCGGATCGCCCGCCATGGAGTTGGGCAGGCGGCAGGGTTGCAGCGGGTTGGCACAGCCCAGCTCGATGGCGGTGGGCGCACGGCTGCTTTCGCTGTAGCCGAGGTAGCCGTTGAGCGTTTTAGAGGGGCTGTAGGTGAGGCCGATGGCCGGGTTGAGGCGCTCGAAACTGTGGTTGGCGGTGAGGGTGGCAGGGTCGTTGGCGGCGCGGATTTGGTCAACATTGCGTACTTCGGTTCGGTTGAAGCGGCCGGCCAGGCTCAGGTGCAGGTTGTCGGTGATCGACAAGGTGTCGCTGCCAAACAGGCTCCAGGTGCGGATGTCAGCCGCCAGATCGACTTGGGTGTCATACGGCGCGCCGTTCACGCTGCCGCCGCTGACGCCGTCGGCAAAAGCGCCGACGCCGGTGACACTGCGGTCGGCGTTCAAATAGCCCAATTCGGTGGACTGTTTGAATTGCACGCGACTGGCGTCGTACGCGGCACCCGCAACCAGTTGGTTGCGCTTGCCGGCCAAGTCGCCCAGCCAGGTGAGCTGGCCGGAGAGGCCGTAGTTGTGTTGTGACGTCTGGCTGCGGTTGATCAGGCCCGAGCAGGCTTCGGCAGGCTCGTCGTTTTGCCGAACCTGGGCAATGCATTTCCAGAACGGGAAGGGCGAGTTGGTGACGTCAGCCCCGGCCGTGGGGTAGCCGGTAAGACCGGCGGCGACCAGCGCCAACTGGTCATTGGCCGAGGGTTGGTAGATTGACGACGTCAATGCGTCGCCGTTGATGTCGCCATTGAGCGTCGATGTTTTGATGTGGCGGTAATACAGGTTGGCGGAAAGGAGCAGGTTGTCGTTGACGGCGCGGGTGGCCGCCAAGTTCAGGAAGCTTGAGCTGTTGTTGGTCTGGTCGGGCCGGGTGTAGACGCTGGCGTAGTCCTGCGCCATCAGGGATTGCTCTTGCAAGCCGTTGCCCGTGAGCTGGTTGTCGGCGTGGGCGAGGGTGAGTTTCAGGTCGGTGCTAGCGTCCTGCCAGCCCAATTTTCCGAAGAACTGGCGCACATTGGAGGGTGAGGCGTCGCGCCAACCGGCTTCACTAAATAGGTTGGCGTTGACATACCAGCTCAGGCCCCGGGCGTTGAAGCCGCCATGTTCGAATTCAAGCGCCCGCCGCTGGTGGCTGCCCAAGGTGAGTTCCAGCGAGGTGCCGGGGTGGCTGCGGCCGTCTTTGGTTTGCACCGACAACGCGCCGCCCAGCGTGTTGAGGCCAAACAGCGGGTTGGAGCCGGGCATCAATGTCAGCGAGGCGATGGCGCCCTTGGGGATCAAGTCCCAGCTCACCACATCGCCAAAGGGCTGGTTCATGCGCACACCGTCCATGTACACCGAGAGGCCCTGCGGCGTGCCCAGCAGGGGCGACGCGGTGTAGCCCCGGTAGTTCACGTCGAGTTGGTACGGGTTGCCCTGCATGTCATTGACGTGCACGCCGCCCAAGGCGCGGTTCATGAAGTCGCTCAAGTCGAGCGCGCCGCTTTGGCGCATCTGCTGGCTGGTGGCGCTTTGCACTGGCGCGGCAATTTCATTGCGCGGCTGGCCAATGCCGGGCAGGGGCTGGGTGCCGATGACTTCGACCGGGGCGAGTGAGCGATCTGCCTGCGCGAAGCTCGCAAACGGACAAAACAAAAGTAAGGCGATGAAGGTTTTGGCAGGGCAGAGGGTTCCTGGCAGGAAGCGGGTCGAGTACATGGAGGCAGCAGGGCTAATGGAAGGGCAGGTGGAAGGGCAGGTGTTTTTTTGAACAGATCTGAGCCAAGCGCAAGTTAACCCAGATCAACCGCGCCAGCCGCCGCGCCAGCTTAGGTTTAACCCTAAATGGCAGCCGCAGAAGGGGGCTTTTCTCATTTTGAGACGGCGCGGGTAATATGCTTTGCCCTTCACTTGAGGTCAGTATCAATTCGCCATGCTGAAATTTTTGCAGCGTTTTCAATGGTCCGCGGCGCGCCCCAAACCTGGCGGCGCTGCGGCGGCTCCCCTGTCCGAGCCGCTCTGGCTCGAATGGATGTCTCTCGGCGGTTTGTTGCTGTTCTCAGCGTGGCTGCTGGGCGCGCAAGGCGTGTGGGGCCTGTTGCTGCGCTCTGACCCCACAGGCATCACCCTGGTGATCATCGTCTTGTTTGCGGGCGCCACCCTGTGGTGCGGCGCCCGCACGCGCGAGCTGCAAAACCAGCACAAGGCCCTGCGTTTGCATCCGCTGGGTGGCGCCAATGCGCCCGCGTGTTGGGCTGGTGACTATTGGCAGGCGCTTGAACTGGCGCCCGCCGACACCACCGCACCGCTTGATTTGTTGCTGGAGCAAACCCACGGGCCGCACAACACGGCCTGGTGGGTCAACGGCATCCAGCTCAAACTTGGGCTCTTGGGCAAGGTCATCGGGTTTTCGATTCTGGCTCTGCAAATCGGCAACATGCAGAACTTTGACGCCAGCCAGTCGCAGGACCTGCTCAAGAGTTTGACCACCGGGCTGGGTGTGGCCTTGCTGACCACCATGGTCGGGCTGGTGGGTAACATTTTGCTGGGACTGCAACTGACGCGGCTGGATCGTTTTGCCGACCGCATCGTCGCCGATGCGCAGCGTTACGGCTTGAATCTCGCCAGTCAAAACCGCAATGCGCAGCCCTGAATGCGCCGCAGCAGACACAACCGCGAACCGGAGGTCGATCCGTTTTACGACATGTTGTTCAACATGTTGATCGCGTTTGTGTTTTGCTTCATCATCGCGCTCTTGGCCATGAACCCCAAGACCACCAAGGCCGGCGACATTCCGGCCAAGGCGGAATACATCATCACACTCTCATGGCCAGACCTCGACCCGAACGACATCGACCTGTGGGTGCAAAACCCACAAGGCAACACGGTGTTTTACCGCGAGCGGGAAGCCGGTCTGATGCACCTGGACCGCGATGACCGAGGCTTGTCGAACGACAC
>JANOYE010000182.1:0-12244 GCA_031428695.1 Rhodoferax sp.
AAAAGCCTTAAGAAACTCGTGGATTGACAAAATAATTAACACCCATATTAATTATTACCAAATTCACCTAATGAGTGCGCCAAATGCCATAAAGTCAGGGTTTCAGTGAAGAGGAGCCTTGCAACATGAAACGCCGCTTTACAAACTTCATTCTGATGCTCTTGTCTGGCGGCCTCGCATCGGCTCTGCTGGTTGGCGCCTGTTTTGCGCAAACTGCGGGCGGCGGCGCGAGTGAAGGTTTGACGGAGACGGTGCACCGGGTGCGCTTGGCGCGCGGCGCTGAATTGGCGGCGCTGGTCAGCCGACGTGCCGACACCACAGCGACAACTGCCGTGCTGCTTTTCGCCGGCTCTCCCGGCATCCTGCGGCTGCGCGAGGAAAACGGCGTCATCGTCAACGACATGGGCGGCAATTTCCTGATCCGGGCGCGGCGGCATTTGAATACGCAACACGTGTTCACCGTGGCGGTTGATTGCCCCAGCGACCAGCACCACGCCTGCGACGACCGTTACCGCACCTCTTCTGAGCACGTGGCCGATGTGGCAGCGCTGATCAGTTCGCTCAAAAACCACCAAGACGACACCTGCGTGGCCACGCGTTACACCAGTGTGGCGGCGCGACGGGGCCAGGTGCCGCTGATCACGGTGTTGGGAAGTGTGGAGCCGCGCGGCGACCCGTGCCAAGCCCGCAGCCAGCATGGCTTTGCGGGTCGCGAGCGGGTGGTGATGCAGGCGCTGCACGACTGGGTGACCGAACGCAAGTTGCCGCAGTCGGTGGGCGAGCCAGGAAACTGATTTGAAGCCGCGCCAGCCAAAAGGCGCGGCATAAAAGCCGCGCCATAAAAGTCGCGCCATTTGCTACACTATTGATAGCGTCTCACGCACATTATTCGTGACTTGGAGGCCTGGAAGTCTCAAATATATTTCAGATTGGCGAAATTGTTAATCCCCATGTTAACAATTTTGCCCCGCCGGATTTACCAGTTGACTTCGCGGTCTGGCGTCGAGCCAATCTTGTGGATCGACAAATCCGCCCCTTCAAACTCCTCCTCTTGCGACATGCGCAGGCCCATGGTCGATTTGAGAATGCCGTAAACCACCAGGCCGCCGACCAGGGCCCAGGCCACGCCCATTGCCGTGCCGATGAGCTGCGCGCTTAAAGTGACGCCGCCCAAGCCCCCCATCGCCTTGGCTCCGAAGATGCCCGCCGCAATGCCGCCCCAAGCGCCGCACAGGCCGTGCAGCGGCCAGACGCCCAAGACATCGTCGATCTTCCATTTGTTTTGCGTCAGCGTGAACATCACCACAAAGATGGCGCCCGCGATGCCGCCTGTGACCAACGCGCCCAGCGGATGCATCAAGTCTGAGCCCGCGCACACGGCCACCAGGCCGGCCAGCGGGCCGTTGTGGATGAAGCCGGGGTCGTTCTTGCCCAACAGCAGGGCCACGATGGTGCCGCCGACCATGGCCATGAGCGAGTTCACCGCGACCAGGCCGGAGATTTTGTCCACTGTCTGCGCGCTCATCACGTTGAAACCGAACCAGCCGACGGTGAGAATCCAGGCGCCCAAGGCGAGGAAGGGAATGTTGGACGGCGGGTGCGCGCTGATCGAGCCGTCTTTGCGGTAGCGGTTGTACCGCGCGCCCAGCAAAATCACCGCCGGCAATGCCATCCAGCCACCGACCGCGTGGACGACAACGGAACCGGCGAAGTCGTGGAACTCTTCACCCGTGAGCGCCTTGATCCAGCCTTGCACGCCAAACTTCTGGTTCCAGGCGATGCCTTCAAAAATGGGGTAAATGAAGCCGACGATGACCGCCGTGGCGATCAATTGCGGCCAGAATTTGGCGCGCTCGGCAATGCCGCCCGAGATGATCGCCGGGACGGCGGCAGCGAACGTCAGCAAAAAGAAAAACTTCACCAGGTCGTAGCCGTTTTTCGCCGCCAGGGTTTCCGCGCTGACGAAAAAACTGGTGCCATACGCCACGCTGTAACCCACCACAAAATAGGCCACGGTGGAGATTGAAAAATCCACCAGAATCTTGACCAAGGCGTTGACCTGGTTCTTTTTGCGGACGGTGCCGAGCTCCAAAAACGCAAAACCGGCATGCATTGCCAGCACCATGATTGCGCCCAACAAAATGAACAGGGCATCAGAGCCCTGTTTTAGTGCTTCCATACGAACCTCTTGAGTTGAATTGCAGAATTTATGCTTACAGATGGTGCGCTTTTTTGATTATTTCGCGCAACGCACCAAAAGTAAGCAAAAAACGGGCCAATTTGGCTCCGTCTGCGCTCGCGGCGCACCGCCGCAGGCTCAGGACGCGCGGCGCAGGTAACTCTGGAACACGCCCACGTGCACAAATGCTGCGTCCGCGCCGTTGGGCCACAGGTCGGCCGAGTTGAAGCGCACGTCAAAGGTGGGTTCGTCTTCGGCGGTGACACCATGCGCATGGGCGTCAGGGAACGGGTAGGCAGGTGACTCGCCCACTACCACGCCGCTTTTTCCGCGAATGTAGGCGGGCAGGCGGATGTGGCCGGGCACGAAGTCCGCGCGCACGGTTACGCGGTCGCCCATCTGGAAGCGCTCACGTGCGGGCGCGTTGGAGCGGCCAGACGATATCGGCAAAGCCAGCGGAAAACTGCCGCCCGCCAATTGTTCCAGCTCTTGCGGCGTCGTCACACCCTTCTCCACACACAAGCTGGCCAGGCTGGTCAGTGTGCGCTCGTAATACCCGGCAGCAAGGTAGTGGCGCGGCTCCATGCGTTCGATGCCGTGGCGGTACTCGTCCATGTTGAACACGCCCTGTTTCACAGCGAGGGAATACATCGCGTTGACGCGTTTCTCCCAGGCCGCGTGAAAAACTTGTGCCTTGGGTGAATGGCGCACCGGGCCAAAACCCTGCTTGCCGCCCAGATCGTGCATGCCGTCCATGGTGTTTCCTTGATGCGTTGAAAACGGGTTAAAGAACGTAGGCTAAAGGCGGGCCACGCCAATCATGGCGTCTTGCGTCACCAGGGCGGCGAGTTGTTCAGCGCTCCAGCCCTTCGTGTGCGCGGGCTGCAGCGGCAGCACCATGTAACGCGTGTCGGCAGTCGTGTCCCACACGCGGATTTCGATGTCGGCGGGCAGATCAAGCCCCACCTCCTTCAACACCGTGCGGGACTCACGCACCACGCGGGCGCGGTATTCGAGGTCTTTGTACCAATCCGGCGGCAGGCCGATGATGGTGAAGGCCGTGCAACTGCACAAGGTGCAACAGATCACGTTGTGCACGGCAGGCGTGTTCTCCAACACCACCAGGTGGCGATGGTGCTTGGGCATCTCCAGGCCCATCTCGGCCACCGTGGCTTTGCCGTTGGCCAGCAACTGCGCTTTGAAGTCCGGGTCTGTCCAGGCTCGGGCCACCACCCGCGCGCCGTTTTTCGGCAGCCACTGTTCTTCGACCAAGTGGTTGGCTTGCTCGATGAACTCATCGGGCTGCATGCCTTTGTTGCGTAGCACCGTCTGGATGGCGTCGGCGCGTTGTTCTACCGTGGCAAGACTGGAAGTGGTTGATTCGGGTTGAGCGAGCATGGCTGATTTTCCTTTGATTTCGCCATGATGCCCCAAGTTTGATCCATCAATTACAATACACCCATACGAAACTATATGGGTAGCCTTATGAAGACCACCATCGACTTGTCAGACGCGCTGTTCCATTCCGCCAAAGAAGTGGCGCAGCAAAGCCAAACCACCCTGCGCGCATTGATTGAAGAGGGCCTGCGCCGGGTGTTGAGCGACTACAAAGCCCCCGCGAAAACGGCCTTCAAGCTGAAAAACGCAAGTGTCGGCGGCGGTGTGATGCTGCTGCCAGACCCGCGCGCGTGGCAGCAACTCGAAGAAGACCACGTCATCGGGCGCCTTGCGAAACCGCCGGTCAAAACAAAAGGTTGATCGGCCCATGATCACCTCATGATTGCTGTTGACACCAACATCCTGGCATACGCCCACCGCGCTGAGTCGCCCTTCCACGCTGAGGCCTATGCGTGCGTGCAGGCGTTGGCCCAAGGCAGCCAGCCGTGGGGCATTCCGGTGCATTGCCTGCATGAATTTTTGGCGGTGGCGACCAACCCCAAAGCCTTCAGCCCGCCCAGCAAAGCGCAAGAAGCCATCGCCCAAATTGACGCCTGGCTGGCCTCGCCACAGGCGCAAGTGCTGCATGGCGGATTGCAGCATTGGCGCATCCTCAAAGACCTGGCCACCAAGTCCAAACTGCAAGGCGGGCAATATCACGATGCGCGGATCGCGGCAGTGTGCCTGGAAAACGGCGTGTCGGTGCTGTACAGCGCGGACCGGGACTTTGGGCGGTTCAAGGATTTGAAGACATTGAACCCACTGGTTTGAACGACCGGGCTCTTTCAATACGCCGCGATCACACCGTCGCTGCGCGGGTCTGCGGCACCCAGGTACAGCCCATCGGGCTGGCGCACGATGGCGCCGGCATGGCCCATGGTGTCGCTGTAGTCGGGGAAGATTTCCACCTCGTGGCCGGCCGTCTTGAGCGCTTGCATCACGGTCGGGTTGAAGCGGCCTTCAAACTTGAGCGTGGTGGTCTCCATGCCCCAGGTTTTGCCCAGCAACCAGCGCGGCGCGCTCACCGCCTGTTGCAGCGTTTGCCCAAACATCGCGTAACGGCTGAATACTGCCGACTGGCTTTGCGGCTGGCCGTCGCCGCCCATGTTGCCGTAGACCATGTGGCGGCCATCGTCAAAACGCGCGTGCGCCGGGTTGAGGGTGTGGAAGGGCTTTTTGTACGGCGCCAGCGCGATGTGCCCAGATGTAGGTGAAAGCGGGTCAAGCTGGAAACTGGAGCCCCGGTTTTGCCAGACGATGCCGGTGTCTTGCAGCACCACGCCCGAGCCAAATTCCCAATAAACGCTTTGGATGTAACTCACCATGCGGCCCGCGCTGTCTGCCGTGCCCATCCAGATGGTGTCGCCATGGATGGGTTTTTCGGGCCAGGCCAGGGCCGTTTTCATATCGACGGCTTGCACACACTGGTCGATGAAGGCATCGGTCAAAAAATGCTCGGGGATCACGCCCCGTTCGGCCATGGTGGCCGGGTCGGCGATGTGGCGGTTGCGCACTTTGAAGGCTTGTTTGGTGGCTTCCACCAGGGCGTGCAGGTACTCAAAACCTTCGGCCTCTTTGATGTTGTGGCGCAGGCGCAGTTTGTCGAAGATGGCCAGCACCATCAAAGACGCCAGGCCTTGTGTGGGCGGCGCGGTGTTGTACAAGGTGGCACCCGTCAGCTTGACGCTCAACGGCTTGCCCGATGACGCGCGCTGCGCTTGCAAATCGGCCAGGCGCACGGGGCCACCCAGGCGTTCATGTTCCGCGCCAATGGCTGCTGCAACGCTGCCTCGGTAATAGTCGTCCAGGCCTTTGCTGGCCAACGTTTGCAGCGTGTTGCCCAGCGCCGGGTATTTGCGCAGCGTGTTGACCGTGGGCGCTTCTGCGCCGTTCAAAAACTGTGTGGCGAAGCCGGGCTGGTGGCCCAGCTCCGGCAAAAACTTCGCGGTGAAATTGACCTGGCTTTGCGTGACCGGCGCGCCTTGCTGTGCGTACCAGATAGCGTCTTGCAACAAGCGCGAGACAGGCAACTTGCCGCCCATGCGGCTGGAGTGTGTCAGCGCCTCTTGCCAGCCAGAAATCGCCCCTGCTGCCGTCAAAGCCGCCAACGGGCCGCGCCCTGGAATCGCTTGCAGACCTTTGTTTTTGTAGAACTCGATGGTGGCCAGGCCCGCCGCACGGCCACAGGCATCAATGGCCACAGGCTCATTACCAGGCTCGGAGATGATCCAGAAGCCGTCGCCGCCAATGGAGTTCATGTGCGGGTAGACCACGGCAATCGTCGCCGCCGCCGCCACCATCGCCTCTATCGCGTTGCCGCCTTCGCGCAACACGGCGCTGGCGCTGTTGGCCGCCAGATGGTGCGGCGCGGTGACCATGCCGCGGGGGGAAGTGAGGGTTTGTCGCATGAATTCAGTCTTTCAGGAATTTGTGGGCAATGGCGCTGAGCGCTTTCACATAAGCCGCCATCGGCACCCGCACCACACCTGCGCCAATCTGGCCAATGCCGGCCTCCTTGTGGGCGATGCCGGTGGTGACCAGGGGGCGGATGCCGGTATCGACCACCTTGCGCACATCAATGCCGCAGGGCGCGCCAGCGAAGTCGAGCGCGGGCAGCGAAAGAGCCGGGTTTTTGGTGACGGTGATCTCGTACATCTCGCGGCTGTACCGCACCGCGTCGCCCACGGTGCCGCCCGCCAGCAGCGTGAGCGCAGGCGATGCGGCGAACGAACAACCGCCAAAGCCAGCGGTTTCGGTGATGGCGCTGTCGCCAATGTCGGGGCAAGCGTCTTCTTGCTTGAAGCCGGGAAAAAACAAGCCCTGGGGCAATTCCGATTGCGCGGTGAACCACTCTTTGCCCAAACCACTGACACGCAGGCCGGTCTCAGTGCCATTGCGCGCGGTGGCGGTCACCACCGTGCTGAACGGGATGTTGTGCGCCGCATCCATGATGGCCTTGCACGAGACCATGGAGAAGTTCAGAAAGAACTGCGAGTTCTTGGCCAGGAAATCCAGCGTCTGGTGGATGTGGTCGTGTGTCACCGTGGTTTTGGCCGTGTCCAGAGCCGCCAATGGCACTGCCAACTTCATGAAAAACAACGCGGTGGAGGCGGCGTTGCGGCTGTGCACCTCATCGCCCATCAAGAGCGCCTGCGATTGAATCGCCTTCAAATCGATGCCGCCGGTCTTCTCGAACTCATGCCTCACAGCCGCTTTGAGCACCGGCGCCAACACCGCCTCAAACCACTTGAGCTTCTGGATCACGTCGGGCCCGTTGGCGCCAAACCGCAGGCAGCGGCCAATGCCTTCGTTGATGTTGCTGTAGGCGATGTTGCCGTTGGTTGCCTCCCTCACTTTGATGAGCGGCATCGAGGCGCTGATGATGCCGGTCATCGGGCCGACGGCGTCAAAGTCGTGGCACTGGGCGAATTCAACTTCTCCGGTGGCCAACATCTTGTGCGCTTTCTCGGACGTGCCGGCCCAGCCTTCATAAATCACCGCGCCAATCATCGCGCCGCGCATGGGGCCGCACATGTCAGCCCACTTCACGGGCGGGCCGGCGTGCAGCAGCAGGCGCGCGCCTTTCATTTCGGGCCAGACGCCATCGGCCCGCATGGGGATGTCTTCCCACATGGGGCGGGCGTTGATGATGCGTTTTGTCGCTTCGGCATTGGCTGCTTCGATGCGTGGGTCGCCCATCAATCGGGCCAGTTGCCAAGCCAAGAGCGGGTCGGCATTGCCAGGCGGTTGCCATTGCAGATTGGCAAGCAGGCCACCATTGGCGGTGACGCTGGCGTTGAAGCCGTCAATGCCGATGTTCAGCACGGCGGGGGCTTGTGACAGGAGGGTGTTCGTGGGCGTGTTTGTGTTCGTGAGCATTTTGGCAAGCACGCAGGGTGAGGCGTTCATTGTGAATTTTGCAGGGTGGCAGTGTCAGGCTCAAGTTCGCAGTCAGGCGGCTCGCTCGTCAGCGAAAGCAACACACCGGCCAACATATCTGACCCTGATGTGGCTCCAAGTCTCAGAAGATGTGCGTAAGCAGCTTCTATATTTATAGCAACTCCAGATTCAAGCGCCGCAAGAAGATCGTGCAAAACGCTGTAACTTTCACCTGCCATCAGGTCGCTCAACAGCGCGGCGCTGATCACGTTGGTGGCGGTGTTGGCCGCGTCGCGGATGCGGGCGGCGGCCTCGGGCAGATCGCGCGACCATGCCGCTCCGAGCGCTTCTTTCGGCAACTTCGCCAGCGCGAAAAACACGCCGCCAACAAAATCGTCGCCACTGGGCGTGAGGCCATGGCCGAGGCCCAGAACGCGAATCGCGGCGGCTTCAAACGCCTGCACATCCCGCTGAAGCAACGCATCGCGGACGGCGTCGAACCGGGCTGTGGCATGGTTCAGCGGAAACGCCATCGGCTGCCCGGTGAGCCACAACATCAAACCCTTGGCTTGCAGCCCGCGCGAGTTGGCAACGTCAAAAAGTTGGCGGCAAACCCCGGCGCCGCGACGCAATTGCGCGGCATCAAAACGCTGCGCTACGGGATGCCAAGGCGCCCGCAAATCGCGCGGGTGCAGGGTGATCCCGGTTGATTGGGTGGCAGCCGCATCGCCCGCCCAGACCACACGGCCTTGCGAGTAGGCGTAGGCCGTGGATTCAAACCCCGGAATTTTTGCCAAGGCCCGCGACGATGAATGTGCCTGGGCAGTCATGGTGGTTTTGCGCCCATCGTGATGCGCGTTCCGGCCTTGCCCATCAACGCGTCGAACGCCTTCTCCAGCGAGGTGATGATCACCACGCCATTTCGGTTGGCCTCGGGTGATTTTTCCAAATAAGTGATGGCCGCTTCAATTTTGGGCCCCATGCTGCCGGGCGGAAACTGCCCATCGGCCGCATGTTGGCGTGCCTCGTCCAGCGTCATGTGGTCCAGCCAGCGTTGTGTGGGTTTGTTGAAGTCCAGCGCGACACGTTCCACGCCGGTGAGCATGATTAGCGCATCCGCATGCAAATGGGCGGCGAGCATGGCGCTGGTGAGGTCTTTGTCGATCACGGCGGCCACACCTTTGAGATGCCCTTCGGGTGTCACCACCACGGGCACGCCACCGCCGCCGCAGGCGATGGGGATCACACCGGCTTCCAACAGCGCGTCGATGGTCGGCAGATCAAGAATTTTGCGCGGCTTGGGGCTGGCCACCATGCGCCGCCAGCCGCGCCCGGCGTCTTCGGCAAAAAGCCAGCCGGAGCTTCGGGCGAGTTTCTTTGCTTCGGCCTCTTTGAAGAACTTGCCCACGGGTTTGGTCGGGTTCTGAAACGCTGGGTCGTTCGGGTCGACCTCGACTTCGGTGATCACGCAGGTCACCACGGCGTTCATGCCGTGGTCATGCAGCACGTTGGCAAAACTCTGCTGCAACATGTAACCCATGCCGCCCTGCGAATGCGCCACACACACGTCCATCGGCATCGGTGGCAATTCATCTGCCGTGCGCGCCATGCGGTACAAGATATTGCCGACCACCGGGCCGTTGCCGTGGGTCAACACCAGTTGCCAGCCGGCCTTGATGATGTCCACAAAATGCACGCAGACTTCGCGCATCAATTCAAGCTGCTCTTCAGCGGTGCCGCGAATGGTGGGCGGGTAGGCGGCGTTGCCGCCGAGCGCGACCACCACCCGTTTGAGCGCGCTTTTTTGCACGCGTTTGACCATGCGTTTGGGTTTGCTGGCCGCCGCGCCTGAGCGAGTCGTCATCGTCGCGCTTGTGCGACTCGTCATTTAACCCACTCCGCCGCCAGCCAGGCCGCATTGGCGCTGTTGCCGGCCAGCACCATGCCTGCCGCCTGCAATTGCGCTTCTTGCTGGGCGAGCACTTGCGGGTCTAGCTCAGTGCCGCAAACGAAACCGATCACGGCCAGGTTTCGTTTTGCCTTTGCGGCGATATTCTTGGCCTGCACGATGGCCTGGGCCAGCTCGGACGCCGGGTCGGCATGCGCCCCCCAGCCAATCACGACATCCAGCAAGATCACCCGCACCGAAGGGTCGGCCGCTTCTTTCAACAGGCGCTCGATGCGCGCGGCCTGGTCGATCATCGGGTGCGGTCGGCCCACGGTGAATTCGTCGTCGCCCAAGTCGAGCGCGGTGTGGCCAAAACTGGCTTTGCGCGGATTGGCCAGAGTGCGGTCGATGCCGTCTTTGTTTTTGACAGGCACGTTCGACCAGACTTCCAACCCCGCTTTGGCCCACAATATTTGCGCCTCGGCGGCATAGGTGCCGCCTGAATACAGGGCGCGCAAAAATTTCTGTGTAGTCGTAAAAGCTGGTTTGCGTGGAATCACATAAACCTGGGGCGTGGCCTTAACAGCGCGCGCTAGCGCAACGCATGCTGCCGCGCAATCCACCAGGGTGTTCACAACACGAATGTGCTTGGCGGGCGACTTCAAATCACTGCCCAGAAACAGCACCACCGCCGGTTTTCCCGCAGCCTGCAATGCCGCCATCACTTTCAAGGTGACCTCTGGCGCAGGCGGTTTCGAGACGATGGCGATCACTTTGGTTGAGGCGTCTGCCGCCAACAGCGCGATGCCCTGCAACATCGTGGCGCCGCCCACCTCCTCGTACACGTCGCGCCCGCCCGTGCCTATCGCGTGGCTCACGCCGCCACCCATGCGGTGGATCTGCGTCGTCACTTCTTGCAAGCCGGTGCCAGAAGCGGCCACCAGACCAATCGAGCCACGGCGAACATGGTTGGCAAACCCGAGCGGCACGCCGCCGATGATGGCCGTGCCGCAGTCTGGCCCCATCACGAGCACATTGCGCCGGGCGGCTTCCTGTTTGATGGCGACCTCTTGCGCCAGCGGCACGTTGTCGCTGAACATAAACACATTGAGGCCGCGCTTCACCGCCTTGAGCGCCTCGGCTGCGGCGTAGATTCCCGGCACTGAAATTTGCGCAATGTTGGCGCTGGCCAGCGCCGCCAGACCCATGCCGACCGTGCGTGGCACCATCACATCAGCGGCGTTGACCACGCCTGTTGTTGCCGCGTCCTGCCCAGACAATTGCCCGTTGGATTCGGCAACAGCCACCGCACACGCGGCGGCAGAACTCGCCTGCACCACCACCATGATGTCGCTCGGCCCCGCGTTGGCAACCGCGTCCGTCAACAGCCCCGCCTCTTGCAAGATTTCTTTGTTGGCCGGGTTGCCCATTTGCAGCGTGGCATTGACGATGCCCGGCAAGGCCAGCAGGCGCTGCGCCACCCGCATCAGCGCGACCGAGTCTTTGTATAAATTGGGATGGATAAAGGCAGCGGTGTGCAAAGTCATTTGAAAAAACAGGTAGCAATGAGTAAGGAAGGCGACCCAAAAACGCTCAAGAACGCGGGATCATTTTGTATACACTTTTGCTATGATACTTTGACAAGAGACACCTGGGCATCAATGCCTGGAACCGAAACGAGACCCGCCATGTTGCCCAAATTGTCACCGCTCGCCAACCCGGCCGGCGCCTTCGAAGAACTGAACCCCGCGCCCCGCCTGCTCATGGGCCCCGGCCCCATCAACGCCGACCCGCGCGTGCTCAAAGCCATGTCGTCGCAACTGCTCGGCCAGTTCGACCCGCAATTCCGCCGCATGATGGGTGAAACCATGGCCTTGTACCGCGCGTTTTTCGAGACGCAAAACGACTGGACGCTGGTGCTCAACGGCACCGCCCGCGCCGCCATCGAGATGGTGATGATGTCCGCCATCGAACCGGGCGACAAAGTGCTGGTGTGCAGCTTTGGCCGCTTCGGCCAGTTGCTTGACGAAATTGCCCAGCGCTGCGGCGCAAATGTAAAAGTCATCCAGGCCGAATGGGGCACGGTGTTTGACTTGGCGCAGATCGAAACCGCGCTGAAGACTTTCTCACCCAAACTCGTCGCTGTCTGCCAAGGCGACACCTCCACCACCATGTTGCAGCCTCTCGAAGGCCTGGGCGAGTTGTGCCACCGCTACGGCGCGATGTTGCAGGTCGATGCCACGGCATCGTGTGGCGGCACGCCGCTGCCGGTGGATGCGTGGGCGGTTGATGCTGTTACCGCCGGTTTGCAGAAATGCCTGGCCGGGCCATCGGGCGCGTCGCCCATCACGCTGTCAAACCGCCTCGCCGAAACCATCTACCAACGCCGCCACATCGAAGCCGGCCTGCGCCCCGCTGACTACACCCCCGGCCGAGGCAGCCGCATCGCCAGCAACTACATGGACGTGGCGATGATCATGGACTACTGGAGCGACGCTGGCCTGAACCACCACACCGAAGCCACCACCATGCTCTACGGCGCCCGCGAATGCGCCCGCATCTTCGTGCAGGAGGGGCTGCAAAACGTCTACGCCCGCCACGCCGCCGCCTCGCGCGCCGTGGTCGCCGGTGTGAAGGGCATGAACCTCAATCTCTACGGCGACACGGCCAACAAAATGCCCAACGTGACCGGCGTCTACGTGCCCGACGGCATCCATGGCGAGAAGCTGCGCGCCGCCTTGCTGAACGACTTCAATATCGAAATCGGCACCAGCTTCGGCCCGCTCGCAGGCAAGGTCTGGCGCATCGGCGCGATGGGGTACAACGCGCGGCTGGATTGTGTGATGCAGACTTTGTCTGCG
>JANOYE010000183.1:0-2847 GCA_031428695.1 Rhodoferax sp.
CGGGCGCAGTTCCAGTTTGGCCCGACTTTGCCCAAGGGGCCGCTCGGGCAAGTCGATGCAGGCCTGGGCAAAACCGTGCCTTCGGGCCGCCCGAGCCTGTTTGCGCCGACCATGACGATTGAAGCGGCGCACGAGGCGCACGTGATCGACGGCATCGAGATCGAGTTCCAGCTGACGCCCGAGACCGAAGCGCCCTCGGAGATGCATTTCTATTTCCCGGGCGAACGTGCGCTGAACCTGGCCGAAAACGCCACCCACAACATGCACAACCTGTGCCCCCTGCGTGGCGCGCAGGTGCGCGATTCGCTGGCCTGGTCCAAGTACCTGCACGTGGCCTTGCAGCGCTACGGCGCGCGCAGCGACGTGATTCTGGCGCAGCACCACTGGCCGACCTGGGGCAATGCGCGGGTGTGCGGGTTCCTGAAGGTCCAGCGCGACCTGTACCGCGTGATGCACGACCAGACCGTTCGCCTGATGAGCCATGGCTTGAAGGCGAGCGAAATTGCCGAGGGCCTGAAGCTGCCCGACGGCCTGTCCAAACGCTGGCACGCACGCGGTTATTACGGCACCCTGTCGCACAACGTGAAAGCCGTTTACCAGCGTTATTTGAGCTGGTACGACGCGCACCCGGCCAACCTGCATGCGCTGCCGCCGGTGCCAGTGGCGAAAAAATATGTGGACTACATGGGCGGCATGGCGGCGCTGATGCAGCGCGCGAAAGCAGACTTCGAGCGGGGCGAATACCGCTGGGTCGCCGAGGTGATGAAACACGCGGTGTATGCCGAGCCCGACAACCTGGCGGCGCGCGAGCTGGCGGCGGCGGCGCTGGAGCAGATGGGCTTCCAGGCCGAGTCCGCCACCTGGCGCAATGCCTACCTGCTGGGCGCGCACGAGTACCGCCACGGCCCGCCCAAGGCGGCGGGCGCATTGGGCAACTCACTCATCAACGCGCTGGCCAATGGCCTGCTGTTTGATGCGCTGGCGGTGCGTTTGAACGCGCCCAAAGCGGGCAGCCAAGCCTTCAGCATGGCCTGGCACTTCACCGGCAGCGGCCTTTACAGCGGCGAACACTGGCTGCTGGAAGTTTCCAACGGGGCGCTGAGCAGCATCCAGTGCGCACAGAAGCCCGAGGCTGATATGTCGCTGGCCCTGGACCGCGCCACGCTGGAGGCCATCATCCAGCAGCAGTTGCCGCCGATGCAGGCGGTGGCCGAAGGCAAGCTGAAGATTGAAGGCCAGGGCCTGTTGTTGGCCACCTTCTTTGGCCTGCTGGACCGGTTTGTCGGCAACTTCCCGGTGGTGGACGCCGCGCCCTGGCCGGCCTGAAATCTGCGTTCGCCCTGCCAATAGGCGCAGCAAAAGCGCCAGCCGCAACGGAATGATTTGAAACAGCCGTCAGGGCTTGCTGCTATCCGCCGGAGTTTTCGGTGCGGTGGAAATCGTGATCCCGCGCTTGCACGGTCGCCTTGCGAGGGCATGCCTTTGGCCACCTTCAGCGCCGTTGCCATTTGCACATTTCCGGATTGATCTGTAAGATTCTTACTTTATAAAGTAAGAATCATGAAAATCACCAGCAAAGGTCAAGTCACCATACCGCAGGCTGTGCGTGAACAGGCGGGGCTGCATCCCCATAGCGAGGTTGAGTTTGAAGTGCGCCCCGGCGGCGAGGTGGTCATGCGCCCGGTCAAGAAGCCCGCCACCAGCGTGCGTGAGGCATTTGCGCAGGTTCGCGGCAGCGCGAACGCGGCCCAGTTCAAAGGCATGGGCACGGACGAATTCATGGCGTTTTTGCGCGGCTGAAGGGTGGCAAAAATTGCATCCCGTGCCGACCCATCCGGCCATGCCGTGCGAGAACCCGACGCGCGGTACCTGCACACCCCGCCACACAGCGGCACCCTGGTAGACAGCTGCATCCTGATTGATGTGCTGGCCGACGACGCCAAATGGGCAGACTGGTCCTTGACACAGCTTGACGTGTGCGGCCAGCAGGCGCCGCTCATCATCAACCCCCTGATCCTGGCAGAGATCAGCCCCCGCTTTGAGACCGCCCGCGACCTGGAAGCAGCGTTGGCCGCGCTGCCGCTGGTGCGCGAGGCCCTGCCCTGGGACGCTGCGTTTCTGGCCGGCCAGGCCTTTAAGGTCTACCGCCAGGCACTGGGCTCCAAAACCTCGCCCATGCCCGACTTCTACATTGGCGCCCACGCCCTCGTGGGCGGCCTGCAACTGCTGACGCGCGACGCGGCGCGTTACCGCAGCTACTTCCCCAGACTGCGGATCGTCGCGCCGTGAATTTTCAGCGGCGCGGTCCAAGACCGTCGAGAGCCCTTCAACCGAGATCAGGACCCATTGCAATCACGCCAGGTCGTAACGATCCAGATTCATCACCTTGCCCCACGCCGCCACAAAGTCGCGCACAAAAGCCTCTTGCGAGTCGCTGCACGCATAGACTTCCGCGATGGCTCGGAGCTGGGAGTTCGAACCGAAGACCAGATCAACGACGGTGCCCGTCCACTTGATCTCGTTCGACGCACGATCACGCCCCTCCAACACGCCTTCAGACGTGGCGGACTTCTGCCACTTCGTGCTCATGTCGAGCAGGTTGACGAAGAAATCATTGGTCAATGTTTCGGGTCGCTTGGTGAAAACACCGTGTTTGGTCTGCCCGACGTTCGCATTCAGGGCGCGCATGCCACCGACCAAAACCGCCATCTCGGGAGCGGTCAGCGTCATCAGGTTCGCCCGATCCACCAGCAGCTCAGCCGCCGATCCCTCGAGTTCCTTCCGGAGGTAGTTGCGGAACCCGTCTGCGGTCGGCTCCAGTACGGCGAATGAGTCCACATCGGTCTG
>JANOYE010000184.1:0-15111 GCA_031428695.1 Rhodoferax sp.
TACATTTCAGCTCGCTAGTTAAACGGAATGAACGGAATTCGCCCTCAGCCTGCCCCAGACCCTCAGTTACCATCTTCAAGAATGACGCCACAAGAGTTCATTGCCAAATGGGGCCCAGGCGGCCCGGCCTTCGAGCTCAACCAGCGCCAGGGCGCGCAGCCGCACTTCATGGACTTGTGCGCGGTGCTGGGCGTGCCCACCCCCGGCAGCAGCGGTGACTACATCTTCGAGCAAAACACGCTTGTATTGGGCGAAGCGCGCGGGTATGCCGACGTTTTTTTGCGCGACCATTTCGCCTGGGAGAACAAGGCCCCCGGCAAAAACCTCGACGTGGCGCTCAAGCAACTGTTAGGTTACAGCCACGCATTGCAAAACCCGCCGCTTCTGGTGGTGTGTGACCGCCTCACCATCCGCATCAAAACGCAGTTCAACGGCCACCCGAGCGAGTTGCACACCGTGCTGCTGCACGAGCTGGCGCACCCCGACAAACAAGCGCTGGTGCGCCGCCTGTGGACCGATGTCGAGAGTTTCCGCCCCAAAATCACCAGCCGCGACATCACCGAGGCTGCGGCCAAGAGTTTCGCCACGCTGGCCGAAGGGCTGCGAAAACGTGGCCACCACCCCGATGCAGTGGCCCATTTCCTCACCCAGTGCCTGTTTTGCTTTTTCGCCGAAGACGTAGGCCTGCTGCCAGGGCGCATGTTCGCCCGCCTGGTGGGCAACCGAAGGATCGTCAGCGAGCAGTTGACGCAGGGCCTGGTGAGCTTGTTCACCACCATGCGCGACGGCGGCCTGTATGGGCCGGACGAGATTCCCTGGTTCAACGGCGGCCTGTTCAAGAAAATTGACGTGCCCAAGCTGGAGATTCTGGACATCACCGAGCTGCGCAATGCCGCCGACCTGAACTGGAGCGCGATTGACGTGGCCATTTTTGGCACCTTGTTCGAGCGCGGGCTGGACCCGGCCAAACGCAGCCAGCTCGGCGCGCATTACACCGACACGGCGACGATTGAGCGCATCATCGAGCCCGTTTTGCGCCGCCCGTTGCTACAAAAATGGGAGCTGGTTACGCACATTTTGCATGACTTGATGGCCAAAAGCACCAAAAAGAAAGCAGCCCAATACCGCGCGGCCGGCCGCACCTTCAAGGCCACGCCGGGCGACAAGTTCTACCAAGAAGCGGAAAAGCTTTTTAAAGGCTGGCTGGCCGAATTGGCAGAGTTCCGCGTGTTGGACCCCGCCTGCGGCAGCGGCAACTTTTTGTTCCTCGGGCTGAAGGCGCTCAAAGACGTGGAGCACCAAAGCCACCTCGACGCCGCCGCCTGTGGGCTGGACCGCGAGGCCGATTTGGTCACCGGCCCGCACAACCTGCTGGGCCTGGAGCTGAACGAATACGCCGCCGAGCTGGCCCGCGTCACCGTCTGGATCGGCGAGTTGCAGTGGCGCATGGCCCACGGATACGACTTCAAGAACCCCGTGCTGGAGCCGTTGGATCATATTGAGTGCCGGGATGCGTTGATTTCTTGGGAGCCTGCCAGCCAAATAGCGGTGGAAGCCCAATGGCCGAAAGCCAGCGTGGTGATTGGGAACCCGCCGTTTTTGGGCGGCAGCAAGAAGCGGCGTGAGTTGGGCGACGCGTATTTTGAGGCGCTGGGGTCTGTCTTTGCAGGGCGCGTGCCTGGCGGCGCGGATTTGGTGTGTTACTGGTTTGACAAGGCGCTCAAGGCGATTGAAACCAACGGGTTGGGAGCGGCTGGGCTGGTGGCGACGCAAAGCATCCGCAGCGGCTCCAACCGTGTTGTTCTTGATGCGATTCGCCAAAAGAAAACCCGTATCTTTGACGCCTGGAGCGACGAGCCTTGGGTCAACGAAGGCGCGTCCGTCAGGGTGTCGTTGGTCAGTTTTGGTGGGGGCGAGTGCTGCTTTTTGAACGGCCAGAAGGTTGACCAAATCACTGCGGAGCTGGGAAATTCGGCAACCAGCGACATGACCGTCGCGAATCGACTGCTTGAAAATGCAAACGTAAGCTTTGAAGGCGCGCAAAAGAACGGGCCGTTTGACGTGAGTGGAGTACTTGCAAGGAACTGGCTTGGTTCTCCAAATCCCCATTCTCAAAGCAATGCGCTGGTGTTAAAGCCGTATCTCAACGCGGCAGATGTGACCAGTCGGCGCGGTCAGTCCTGGATGATTGATTTTCATGGGCACTCCGAAGCGCAGGCGGCGCTGTTTGAAGGGCCATTTGGTTACGTAAGACAGGTGGTAAAACCGGTCCGTGACGCAAAGCGCGAAGCGTATTTGTCAAAAAAATATTGGCTGTTAAAACGCCCTGCATTAGAGCTACGCTCGGCTCAGGCTCCACTGGCACGATACATAGTCACCCCAAGAGTTGCGAAGCACCGGTTCTTTGTTTGGATTCCTTGCGCAGTTCTTCCAGATTCGCGTTTGAACAGCATTACACGGGCCGACGACACCACCTTCGGCATCCTCTGCAGCCGCCTCCACGAAGCCTGGTCGCTCGCCAATGCATCCATGCACGGCGTTGGCAACGACCCCACCTACAACGCCAAATCCTGCTTCGAAACCTTCCCGTTCCCAACCGGCCTCACCCCCGCCGACACCGCCCACCAGCAAAGCGAGGCCGTGCAGGGCGGGGCAATGATCCCGGCCAATATTGTTAAACCAAACGAGCCTCCAAGTCACGAAAAACATGCACAAACAGCTACCAAAAACGTAGCATCCCAAATCGCCATCGCCGCCAAACGCCTGAACGACCTGCGCGAAGCCTGGCTCAATCCGCCCGAGTGGACGCGCCGGGTACCCGAGGTGGTGCCGCTGGGCATGGAAACCAGCCCTTACCCAGACCGCATCGAGCCCCAACCCGGGCTGTCGGAAGCCGACCTGAAAGCCTTGCAGAAACGAACCCTCACCCATCTCTACAACCAGCGCCCCGCCTGGCTCAACGCTGCGCACGAAGCGCTCGACGCCGCAGTCGCCGCCGCCTACGGCTGGGCCGACTACACCCCGGCGATGGCGGACGATGAGATTTTGCAGCGGCTGCTGGCGTTGAACCTGGCGCGGGCTGAGGTTCAGCCAGTTGCCAAAACTTCCTTGGATCTGGCTACCCAGCGCCGTGATGGCGTTCGCCAGGGCAAAGAGGCCATGGTTCCAGGTGCCGACGCGCTGGCCCGGGTAAAAACCCGTACGAAATGATTATTTGCAACCCAGGCACAGGGCTGGCCGGTTTTAAACTCATTTAGACTTGGCCTGGCTACTTGTCAAATACTTCGTCACCGCCGCCGTAGTGGTGCTCGTCTCTGAGCTGGCCAAGCGCAGCGACAAATTGGGCGGGCTGGTGGCGGCGCTGCCGCTGGTGACGGTGTTGACGCTGATCTGGCTGCACCTCGAAAACACGCCGCAAGACAAGATTGCCAGCCACGCCTGGTACACCTTTTGGTACGTGGTGCCGACGCTGCCGATGTTTTTGGCGTTCCCGCTGCTGCTGCCGCGCCTGGGGTTTTGGCCGGCACTGGGCGTGTGTGTGGTCGCCACGCTGGTGTTGTTTGGCCTTTTCGCGGCGCTGGTGCGGCTTTTTGGCATTGAGTTGCTGTAACTGCCTGGGCTGATTGAGCAGCAAAACTTTGCTAGTGGCTCAAAAGCCAATAAAATCAATGCTTTATGTCAATGGCGTGGCGAAAGAACTCATTGACAGGTCTTCCTGACCCTGAGTAATATCGTTAAATCAGCCCCTGGGCTACATTGCAATCGGACTCATGACCACAGCTACTGCTCCTACCCGCGAGCAAATCATTGACGAAAATTACGAGGCCTTTCAGCTGGTGCTGCCTCAGATTCTGATCGCCCACCACGGCAAGGCTGCCTTGATGCGCAACCGTCAATTGCAAGATATTTTCCCGACGGCGGTCGAGGCCATTCGTGAAGGCAAGCGCCGTTATCCAGATCGTCTTTTTTCGGTTCAAACCGTTGAAAAACCCGAGACCGCCGACTTGGGGTGGTTCTCACACTTCCAGTCCGCGTGACGTCGGCCAACACGCCGCTGGTGCGTGTTTTCAGCGAACGCGAAGACCAGGACAAACTGAAAGTCATTGATTTTCTGCCCTCGCAGGACGACAACATTAAAGTCCTGCTCGGCATGGACGTGTTGGGGCGCTTCAGCGAGGTCCGAATTCGCGGCTTTGAACTCGATTTTGGCGAAGTACTCAAGGCGAGTTAAAACCAGCCGCTGGCCCTGTGGCAAACTCGCGGCCTTGTTGAATCCTTGAATCCTCTCCGTCATCCTTGGTGACCGGCTGTTTTTTCTCCCTGAATGTCTACCACTTCCCCCACTCTCGTCGCTCAGCTCGTCTCCCAACTTGCGCAAGAAATCCGCATTGCCCCGGCCCAGGTGCAAACCGCCATCGAACTGCTCGACGGCGGCGCCACCGTGCCCTTCATCGCGCGTTATCGCAAGGAGGCCACGGGCGGGCTCGATGACATCCAGCTGCGGGAGCTGGAGGCGCGCCTGTCGTACCTGCGCGAGCTGCAAGACCGCCTGCAGGTGGTCGTCAAGGCGATTGACGAGCAGGGCAAACTCACACCTTCGCTCTTGGCCGCCTTGCACGCCGCTTCGACCAAGCAGGCGCTGGAAGATCTGTATTTGCCCTTCAAACTAAAACGCCGAACCAAAGGGCAACTGGCGATAGAGGCCGGTTTGCTGCCGCTGGCCGAAGCGCTCTTTGCCAACCCGGCGCTGGTGCCGGCCGCCGAGGCCCAGGCGTATGTGATTTCAACCGAGGCAGCAGATGTGAAGGCGGCTGAAACTGGCGATAAACAACCCGATTTCTCCACCGTGCCCGCCGTGCTCGACGGTGTGCGAGACATCTTGAGCGAGCGCTGGGCCGAGCTGCCCGCGCTGGTGCAAAGCCTGCGCGAATGGTTGTGGGAGCAGGGCCTGTTGCGTTCGAAATTGCTGGATGGCAAAAACGAGAACGACGCCGAGGTTTCCAAGTTTCGTGATTATTTTGACTACGACGAGCCCATTGGCCGCGTGCCTTCCCACCGCGCGCTGGCAGTCTTTCGAGGCCGGGCGCTGGATATTTTGGATGTAAAACTTATTCCACCAGATTCATTGGAGTCAAATTCAACTCTAAGTCACGGAAAATCGTTGCAAGATACTTCTGATTCAGGAGTTAAATCGCCCGTAAATAGCTCAGTGAAAATACCTGGAGCCTTATCAAACGTATCTTTGGCAGAAACCCGCATCGCCTTTGCGCTGAACTGGAAACACCAAAACCGCCCGGCGGACGACCTCATCCGCAAATGTGTCGGCTGGACATGGCGCGTCAAACTCAGCCTCTCGATGGAGCGCGATTTGTTCGCCCGCCTGCGCGAATCGGCCGAAAAAGTGGCCATCAAGGTGTTTGCCGACAACCTGCGCGACCTGCTGTTGGCCGCCCCGGCCGGCCCGCGCGTCGTGATGGGGCTGGACCCTGGCATCCGCACCGGCGTGAAAGTGGCCGTGGTCGATGCCACTGGCAAGCTGGTCGATACCGCCACCGTGTTCCCGCACGAGCCGCGCAAAGACTGGGAGGGCTCCTTGCACCAGCTCGGCTTGCTGGCGCACAAACACGGCGTCAACCTGATCGCCATCGGCAACGGCACCGCCAGCCGCGAGACTGACAAACTGGCCGGGGATTTGATCAAGGCCTTGTCAACCCGGCTAGCGATGAAGATTGAGAAAGCAGTCGTCAGCGAAGCCGGTGCGTCGGTCTATTCCGCCAGCGAATTCGCCTCGACTGAGATGCCCGATGTCGATGTGAGCCTGCGCGGCGCGGCCAGCATCGCACGTCGCTTGCAAGACCCGCTGGCTGAGTTGGTGAAGATCGACCCGAAGGCCATTGGCGTGGGCCAATACCAGCACGATGTGAGCCAGTCTGACTTGGCCAAAAGCCTGGAGACGGTGGTCGAAGACTGCGTGAATCGCGTCGGTGTGGACTTGAACACGGCCAGTGTGCCGCTGCTCTCCCGCGTCTCCGGCCTCTCGGGCAGTGTGGCCAAGGCGGTGGTGCGCTGGCGCGAGGCGAATGGCGCGTTCAAAAACCGCCAACAGCTTTTTGACGTGGCCGGTCTGGGTGCCAAAACCTTTGAGCAATGCGCCGGGTTCCTGCGCATCCGCAATGGCGACAACCCGTTGGACATGACTGGCGTCCACCCGGAGACTTATCCGCTGGTGCAGAAGATCATCGCGCACGCCAACAAGCCGGTCAACGAGCTGATGGGCCGCTCTGAAGCCTTTAAAACCTTGCGCCCCGAGATGTTCGCCGACGCGGCCTTCGGCGCCATCACCGTCAAAGACGTGTTGCAAGAGCTGGAAAAACCGGGCCGCGACCCGCGCCCAGATTTCAAAGTGGCCAAACTCGACGACGCCGTTCAAGACATCACCGATTTGAAAGAAGGCATGGTGCTCGAAGGCACGGTGAGCAATGTGGCCGCGTTTGGCGCGTTCATCGACCTGGGCGTCCACCAAGACGGCCTGGTGCACGTGAGCCAGCTGGCCCACAAGTTCGTGAGCGACGCGCGTGAGGTGGTCAAAACCGGGCAAATTGTGAAGGTGCAGGTGCTGGAAGTCGATGTGGCGCGCAAACGCATTTCCCTCACCATGAAACTGGGCGCGCCTGCTGGCGCCGCACAGGGCAGGCCAGGCCGTCCGGGCGACAACCGGTTTGAGTCCGCCAACCCACAACAACGCCACCGCCCGCACGGGGGCGCGCCAGCGAACCCGGCAAGCGGCCCGGGCGCGCCGCAAAACACCGCCATGGCCTCGGCCTTCGCGCGCCTCAAGCCCTGAAGCCTAAGCCTGACTCAAGCCATAATGAACCAAACCGGACATGGCACGAACGCAAGCTGCCCGCACAGGCGGCCACTGGAGAATTTTGATTCATGGATTTGAGCGAGCTGTTGGCCCTGCAATTCAACCTGCCCAGCATCCCCAGGGTGGTGGCGTTGTTGCTGTTTGAGCTGGAGCGCCCCGAGCCGGACCTGCAGAAGATCACCCAACTCATCAGCACCGACCCGGCGCTCACCATGCGCCTGCTGGAGATTTCCAACTCCACCTATTTCGGGCTGTCCGGCAAGATCAACAGCGTCTCTGAATCGCTGGCTTTGCTGGGACTTGGGCATGTGCGCTCGATGGCGGCAGCGGCGGCCAGCGCCAGTTCCTTCAAGGCCGTGCCCGGCATCAATCTGCAGCAGTTCTGGAGTTACAGCCTGAATGTCGGCAAGGTGTCGCGCTCGTTGGCGGGCGCGCTGCGCGGCAACCAGCAGGCGGCCTTCACCTGTGGATTGATCCACGCAGTGGGAGAGCTGGCGATTCTCTTGGCGATGCCCGCGCAGGTCGGAAAACTCAACCCCGAGGTGACGCCCATCAGCCTGAAACGCGCGGATGCCGAGACCAAATCGTTTGGTTTTTCCTTTGCCCAGGCCAGCGCTGGTTTGGCCCGGCAGTGGAAGTTTCCGAAGGCCATGGTCGATGCGCTGCAAGACCAATGCAATCCGTTTGAAAACGACAGCTACGAGCCGCTGGCAGGCATCATCCACCTGGCCACTTGGCGCGCCCGTGCCAAAGAAGCAAACCTGGATCAACGCGCCATGGCAGTCACATTTCCCGGTGCTGTCGGCGACATTTTGAAGCTAGACATCGACATGGTGCTGCAGCAAGACCCGATTGACTGGACGGTCGCCGTCCCGGGAAAACAATTTTCTTCCTGAGGCTGGCTTGATCTGCCGCGCATGCAAGCTTTGCACCTCTACGCGGGCCCATCGGCCCGCCAGCACCTCGCCCGCCACGGCCTTGCGCCTGCGCACGTGGCCACCATCCCTGGCGCGGCTGGCGGCCCCAAAGGCTTGATCCTCGGCCCGCTGGATCGTTTCATCTTCGGCGAATGGCTGCCGCAAAGCCAGCAGCCGGTTGACCTGGTGGGCGCCTCCATCGGCGCCTGGCGCATGGCCACGGCCTGCCTGGAGAACCCGGCAGCGGCCTTCAAAGTGCTGGAGCGGGACTACATCGCCCAGCATTACGAATTAAAGCCTGGTGAGAAGCGGCCGTCCGCGCAATTCGTCAGCGAACAATTCGGCCAAAATTTGCAAACTTTTTATGGGGGCCGCGTCAATGAGGTGATCGAGCACCCGCGTTACCGCTTGCATGTGTTGACGTCGCGTGGGCGCCATGTGCTGGGCCGGGAAGGGCCGTGGCGCACACCGCTGGGTTACCTGGGAGCGTTCCTCGCCAACACGGCGCAGCGCAAGGCCATGGGCGCTTGGCTTGAGCGCGTGGTGTTTTCGTCAGGAGCGCGCAGTGCCCACCAGGGGCCTTTGCCCGCTTTGCCCGCTTTGCCGTTCGGCACCAGTGACTTCCGAACCCGACGCGTCGCGCTGACAGAAACCAATTTCAAATTGGCGATTCAAGCCAGCTGCTCGATTCCCTTTGTGCTGAAAGCTGTTCACGACATCCCCGGCGCGCCGCGCGGGGCATACTGGGACGGGGGTATTATTGATTATCATCTTCATTTGGATTACTTACTGACCAAAACAGACTCTGACTTGCTAGCAAATAGTTTAGTGAATCCGAGACTTGATGGCAATAAAAATACAATAGAGTGTGAGAAAGCTACAAATTCAGGAGCAGTGCCAACGAGCGATGTGCCGGCAAGCACCGGCAGTTTGGTGCTCTACCCGCATTTCCAGAAAGCCGTGGTGCCCGGCTGGCTCGACAAAGGCCTGAAATGGCGGCACAAAGCCACGCGGCGCCTCGACAACATGCTGCTCTTGGCACCCAACCCCGAGTGGGTCAAAACACTGCCCAACGGCAAGCTGCCCGATCGCAACGATTTCGTCCACTATGGCAACGATTTCGCTGGGCGCAAAAAGGCGTGGAATTCGGCGGTGTCGGCCAGCCAGCGAATGGCCGATGAGTTTGCGGCATGGTTGGAGAAGCCAGATATGGGGCAGGCGCATTTGTTGTAAGGCGGCAGCCACGGCAACAGTGGACAATTCCAGCCATGATTTCCGCGCCTCCCGAAACCGCCCACACCCCGCGTTACCTCACCGCCGCCCTCTACAAATTCGTCACCCTGGCAGACTGCGAGGCGCTGAAGGGGCCGCTGCAACGCGTGTGTGACGAAAACGGCGTGAAGGGGACGCTGCTGCTGGCCACGGAAGGCATCAACGGCACGATTTCAGGGGCAGATGCGGGGGTGAGGGCGGTGCTGGCGCATTTGCGCTCAAAGGCGTTTGCCGGTGGCGCGCTGGCCGACTTGGCGCATAAGGAGTCGTCGGCTGAGGATTTGCCATTTTTGCGGATGAAAGTGCGCGTCAAGAAAGAAATCGTCACCTTGGGCGTACCTGGCATCAACCCCGCGGTGATGGCCGGCGCCTACGTGAAACCGAAAGACTGGAACGCGCTTGTCAGCCGCCCCGACATGGTGTTGATCGACACCCGAAATGACTACGAGGTGGACATTGGCAGCTTTGAAGGCGCGGTCGATCCGCGTATCAAGACCTTTGCAGACCTGCCCGACTGGGTGGCTGCGCAAGAAGCAGCGGGCGGTGCGCTTGCGGGCAGCGGCAAAAAACCCGCCGTAGCCATGTTTTGCACCGGCGGCATCCGCTGCGAAAAATCGACGGCCTTCCTCAAAATGAAAGGTTACGACGAGGTTTACCACTTGGAAGGCGGCATCCTCAAGTACCTGGAAGACGTGACGCCCGAGCAGAGCCTGTGGCAAGGCGAATGTTTTGTGTTTGACGAGCGGGTGTCGGTGGGCCATGGCCTGAAGCCGGGGCGTTACGAGCTGTGCCGTTCGTGTCGGCTCCCGGTGGGTGACGCAGAGCGTGCCTCGCCCCAATATGAAAAAGGCGTGAGTTGCCCGCGCTGTTTTGATTCAAGAACGCCCGCCGAGAAACAGGGTTTGGCGGAACGCCAGCGCCAGGTCGATCTAGCGCGCAAACGCGGCTTGCCCCATGTGGGAGCCAAAATGCCGCACAAACCGCGGCGCTTGCCAGACCCGTTGGCGCATTTGCTGGGTTTGATTGACGCTGCACAAAGCGGAAAAGCACCGTTTGGAAAGCGGACACTGATCGGCCTGGCTGGATTGCCAGGAAGTGGAAAGTCTACGCAGGCCAACAAGTTAGCGCTTGAAGTTAATGTGAAATTGGGTGCTGGCACGGCCCTCGCGTTGGGCATGGACGGGTTTCATTTAACCAACGCGCAACTTGCGAAATTCCCTGACCCTCAGGCAGCCTTCATCCGGCGCGGCGCGCCCTGGACGTTTGACGCACCGGCCTTTTTGGCGCGGCTGCAACAGCTCAAGTCATCTCGTCTATCGACCGACAAGGCCAAACTGGAGATCACTTGGCCAGGTTTTGAACACGGCATTGGCGACCCCGTGGCCGACGCCATTCACATCGCGCCCGAGGTTCGGCTCGTCATCGTCGAAGGCCTTTACCTGCTGCACCAAGGCGATGGCTGGAACGACGGCCCCGATTGGCAGGGTGTTTTTGACGAGCGTTGGTACCTCGATGTGCCCATGAACGTGGCGATGCAGCGGCTCGTCAAGCGCCACATGGCGGCGAATGGCAACACCCTTCAGGAAGCGGAGCGGAGGTTGCGGCAAAACGACCGCCTCAATGCCGAGATAGTGCGCGGCAGCAGGCAACATGCTGATTTCTTGATGCTATAAATCTAGTAGCTAATTTCTCATGTTTTTCGTGACTTGGAGGCATTTTCATCATTTAAGCTGCACCCGCGCCCGGCTGGCCCACTCGGGCTTCGCAATTTAGGCGGTTGGCGCTACGATCCGCAGGGCGAGCTGAAACATTGTGCAAAACATCCAACCTGGAGCTTCCATGAATTTTGTTGACGCGATCAAGTCCGGTTTCAATAAGTATGCTGACTTCAAAGGCACTGCCACGCGGCCTGAGTTTTGGTGGTGGGTGCTTTTCACCATTCTTGCCAGCCTCGTTTTGGGCATGGTTCATCAGATGGTGTCAGGGCTCTTCTCGTTGGCGACGCTTATTCCGTCCCTCGCCGTGGGCGCGCGGCGGCTGCATGACATCGACAAAAGCGGTTGGTGGCAATTGCTCGGATTTATCCCGATTTTGGGATGGCTTGTGCTGATCTACTGGTGTGCGCAGCCTGGCAAAACGCCGAACCGGTTCTCGCAGTAGGAACTCCCTTTCGGTTGGCCGATTGACATGCGGTTTGATCGGCCCAATTGCATTAAACCCGTCAAACCAAGCACGATGAGCGCAACCCCCGTAGCCCAAAAACTCTCCCCCCGTGACTTCCGCTTTCACCACCGCCTGCGCGTGCGCTGGGCCGAAGTGGACATGCAGAAAATCGTCTTCAACGGGCATTATTTGATGTACTTTGACACAGCGGTCGCCGACTACTGGCGTGCCATGGCGCTGCCCTACGAAACGATTCTGAAGCACTTTGAGGGCGACATGTTTGTCAAAAAAGCCTCAGTCGAATACCACGGCTCGGCGCGGTATGACGATACGCTGGACGTGTGCTTGAAATGCGCCCGCATCGGCAACTCGTCGATATTGTTCCAATGCGAGGTTTTCCGGGGCGACGCGCATTTGATCAGCGGCGAGCTGCTTTACGTGTTTGCCGACCCGACCACGCAAACCTCACGTCCGGTACCTCAGGCGTTGCGTGACTGGTTCATGGATTTTGAAGCCGGTAAGGCGATGGTGGCGGTGAAAACCGGCACCTGGGCGGACTTGGGCGAGGGCGCGCGGGCGCTCAGAACCCAGGTGTTCATCGAAGAACAGCAGATTCCCAAAGAAATGGAATGGGACGCGGCGGATGAAACCAGCGTCCATGCCGTCGCCTTCAACCGCCTGAACCAGCCGGTGGCCGCCGGGCGATTGTTGCCACCTGAAAACGGCACCGCCAAAATCGGCCGTATGGCCGTCGAGCGCGTGTTGCGCGGCAATGGACTGGGCCGTGAGTTGCTGTTTGCCCTCATGAACATCGCCCGGAAACGCGGCGACCGCGAAGTGGCCCTGCATGCCCAGCGCAGCGCCGAAGGTTTCTACCAGCGCCTCGGGTTCTCGACGCGGGGTGAGGCGTTTCTTGAGGCGGGGATTGGGCACATTGAGATGGTGAAGGGGCTCTGAGGGTTGGGCCAGTTCGATTTTCGAGCTGCGATCGGAATGATTCAATTAACATGGGTATTAACATGGGTATTAACATGTTTCCTCTTTTTCTCTAATCTGGCGATTTATTGAGTATTTTCAGGCTCTAAGTCACGAATAATGTGCGTAGACAGCTATTAATTCAGTAGTGACTCTGGGCGAGCAATACACAGTCGCAAAGACTGCAAAACACAGTTGCGCTCTTTGGTAGCCTGCTGCCCCTTGCAGTCTGGTCACGGCGCATTGCACCTAATCTCAAAAAAGCGTGATACAAATCCTGCCCATGCAAGACGGGAATTTGCCTACAGCCCAAGGCGCTGCTGCCTCAACTCATCGAAGCCGTGGCGATGGCTGAATGTCGAACTCCAAGTTTAGGGCGCACGAGTGCATCCATTGACAACCGCTGAGCCTAATCAACCTCGCCTGCACGCCCTGGATGCCATTCGAGCGGCGGCGCTGCTGCTTGGCATCGTCTTGCACGCTTGCCTGTCGTTCGTCCCTGGGATAGGGCCGGAGCTCTGGCCGATCAGCGACACGCAAAAGAGCGCGACGCTCAGCGTCTCGGTGTTCGTCATCCACACTTTCAGGATGTCGGTCTTCTTCCTCATGGCGGGCCTTCTCACCCGCGCGCTGTTTCACAGCGAAGGGTTTTTCGCTTTTTGGCGCAACCGGGCGGCGCGCATTCTCGCGCCGTTGGCGCTGGGATGGGTACTGTGTTTGGTTTTGATCGCAGGCGTGGTCTTGTGGGCGGTGGCGCGGGCAAATGGCGGTCAGCTGCCGGACCCCTTGCCCAAATCCATGACCGAGGTCGCCCCGAATTTCATGCACCTGTGGTTTCTGTACTTGCTCCTGTGGTTGTACGCCATCGTCCTGGCCGGGCGCTTCGCGCTGCAGGCAGTTGACCGCAACGCGCGGATGGTCGCGTTCGCGGACCATGTCTTGCGCCGCGCCGTGTCTTCCCGCGTGGGGCCGCTGGCGCTGGCGATTCCGGTGGGGGTTGCATTTTTCTTGATCGACGATTGGGTTCGGCTCATGGGTGTGCCCACGCCGGCCTACACGCTTGTTCCGCCCGCAGTGCCGACCTTCATCTACACCTACGTCTTCGTCATCGGCTGGATGCTGGACCGCCAGCGGCATCTGCTCAACCAGTTGGCGCAGCGCTGGTTGTTCAACTTCGTTCTGGGCTTGGCTGGGGCGCTGGTGTGCCTTTACTTGGTCGGGCCTGAAGCAAGCCTCGCGGTGGTTGGCGGCGAGCCAGATAAACCTGTGTACGCAGCGGCTTATGGCATCGCGCTCATTGGCTGGACGCTGGCGTTTGTTGGGGCCGGCATGAAATTTTTGAGCAAACAAAGCGCCATCGTCCGTTACGTGTCCGACGCGTCTTATTGGATGTACTTAGCCCACCTGCCGCTCATCATGGCGTTGCAGACCGCACTTATGTTGGCGGATTTGCATTGGGCTATCAAGTTCTTCTTGATCAACGCAGCCAGCTACGCCGTGTTGCTGGCCACGTACCACTATTGGGTGCGATCAACCTGGGTCGGGCTCATGCTCAATGGCAGAAGGCGGCTGAGAGAATCCTCCCAAATTGCGCCCTCGCGCGCCACTTGACTTTGACCAGAGGCCCTCACAATGCACGTGCGTCTTGCTCAGCCATCGGATGCAGCGACAGTGGCAGACATCTTGTCTGCTGCGGCGGAAAAGCTTCGGAGCCGGGGAGAAGAGTTATGGACTGCGGCTGAGGTCAGCGAGCTTGCGATTGCGCCGCACATTCGTGATGGCCTCTACCATCTCGGCTTGGACGCAGACCAGGCTTTCGGCGTGTTTCGATACCAACTGGCCGACCCAGCGTTCTGGCCCGAAATTCCCGAGGGCACCTCCGCTTATCTGCACAAGCTCGCGATCATTCCTTCAAGACAGGGCGCTGGCCTTGCCCACGGCCTCCTGCGCCATGCTGTCGCTTTGACGCGCCAGAGGCGTCTGCGTTTTCTTCGGCTCGATTGCATGGGCGCAAGGCCGAAGTTGCGCGCTGTGTACGAGACCTTTGGATTCAGACACCACAGCCAAGTGCAGTTGGGAAACACCCTGTTTGAACGATTCGAATTGGATGTGGACTCACCATAGGCCGAATTGATCGGTCAGCGCGGACTCCCAAAACCTGGCTCCAGTGGTCGCGCCTTTTAAATTAACATGGGTATAAACTTTTAAGGCTGCACCAACGCGTTCTGACAAAGTTTTTGCCTTTTTGGCCTCTAAGTCACGCTTAATGTGCATAAGCAGCTATAACAAATATAGCGAATGAAATGTTGGTTTTGAGGCAATTGGAGCGTTTGGTCGGAAGTGCGGGCTGTTCAACCGTTGCAAAGAACCACCGTCATTGCCGCAGAGGTCGGGGTGGGTGGCGTAGCGAAATAAAGAAGGAGAAGTGTGCGAAGGCCGCTTCGGGTGACATTCGCGTAGCCGCCCACCCCGGCCTCTCCGGCTCGCCTACGATGGAGCGGGAATAGCCGCCTCATGAACCCGACGACGGCTTTGACAACCTACAACTTCGCCAACCTCTCCAACGCCAAATTCAGCGTCTCATCCTTCTTGGCGAAACAAAAACGCACCACGCGCTGGTCGAAGCTGTTGCCGTAGAAGGCGGAGAGGGGAATCGCTGCCACGCCGATTTCAGACGTGAGCCACAGGCAGAAATCGGCTTCGGTTTTGTCGCCGTGTTGGCCATTGATGGCGCTGATGTCCACGCACTGGAAATAGGTGCCCTCACTGGGCAGGATTTTGAATTTGGTCTTCGCCAGCCCAGCGCGGAAAAGGTCGCGTTTGCGCTGGTAAAACGCGGATAAATCGAGATAAGGTTTTGGGTCGGCCATGTAACTGGCCAAGCCGTGTTGCACGGGCGTGTTCACGGTGAAGACG
>JANOYE010000185.1:0-2863 GCA_031428695.1 Rhodoferax sp.
GTTGCGCGGCCCGCTGCGCCAGCGCAGGTGACGGCGCCATAACCAGCACGGCGGCTATCGAGGCCGCCATTGAAGCGACCGACAACATCGCCAACAGAGAGGTTTTGCAGGTCGGCAAGATTGGCAATGACCTTAAGGCAAACAAGCGCATGGTGAGCTCCTTTGTTGAAATGTCAATTTTTCAATCCTAGTGTGTCAGGCCCGTGAAAACACCATTTGTGTTCAATTCATTGTTTCTGCCAGGTTACAAAAAAGTCTGCTCAATCAGCAATCATACCCAAATTGGGGTTTATTTCACCCTGAAATCTTCAAAATCAATAATCCATTGAATAAATTCACTTCTAAGTCACGTATTAATTGGATATTTAGCTATTGTTTTAGGAGCCAAATCAACTGACTATGAACGTAAATCAGGCGCGTCAGAGGAGCTTCTTGACGCTCGCCAAAACAGCGGGTACATTAATAACCTACCAGTCAGTCATTAATTTTCAGTCCAATTTTCAACCCCATTCATGTCGATCCACAGCCCTGACCTGTCGGCCGAAATCGCCAGCCCCAAGCGCGAGCGGCGCAAGGACGCACGCCCCGGTGAGCTGTTGGATGCGGCGCTGGATTTGTTCGTTGAAAAAGGCTTTGCTGCCACGCGCGCCGAAGAAGTGGCGCTGCGCGCGGGCGTCTCCAAAGGCACGCTCTTCTTGTATTTCACCAGCAAGGAAGAGCTGTTCAAAGCCGTGGTGCGCGACAACATCACCGCGCATTACCCAAAGTGGCACGAGCAGATCCGCAGCTTTCAAGGTTCCACCGCCGAGATGTTGCACGGCTGTGTGCAAAGTTGGTGGACGACCGTGGGCGCGACCAAAGCCTCGGGCATCACTAAATTGATGGTGAGCGAGGGGGCCAACTTTCCAGAGCTGGCGGCGTTCTATTACAACGAGGCGATCGCGCCGGGGCAGCAATTGATTCGAAGCATTTTCGAGCGGGGTATTGCGCGTGGGGAGTTTCGCGCGGTGGATCTGCGTTATGGCGTGCACGCCTTGATTGCGCCAATGCTCTACTTGATGTTGTGGAAACACTCTGCGCAGGCGGCAACCCTGCCGCCTGAATCCCGCCTGGTTCCCGAAGACTACTTGACCACGCAGGTGGACATACTTTTACGCGGCCTGGCCAATCCTGCACCGTTGCCAACGCCTTCACCAACGTATTTACCAACGCATTCACCAGCGCCCCTGCATTCAATCTCCCAGGAATAACTCGACCATGAAACGCACTTTTAAATGGGCCATCGCCGCGCTGATCGTCGCTGCATTGGCATTTGGCGGCTACCGCGCAGTGTCGGCAAAACGAGCCGAAAAAGCGGCGGCGGCGGCGCTGGCGGCCAACCCGGTTCAACCAAGCATTGAATTGGCCCAAACTGACATTGTTGTCGTCAAGACCCGTGAGTTGTCTGAAGGCCTGCCTATTTCAGGCGCTTTGAAAGCCGCCAACTCGGCCTACATCAAGGCGCGCATTGCCGGTGAATTGCAAGACCTGCGGGTGCGCGAGGGTGATTGGGTCAAGGCCGGCCAAGTGGTCGCCAGGGTAGACGCCACCGAATCAAGCTGGCGCATCAAACAAGCGCAGGAGCAGGCCGACGCCGCCAAAACGCAGATCGACATCGCGCAGCGCCAGTTTGACAACAACCGCTTGCTGGTCGAGCAGGGTTTCATCTCCAAAACTTCCTTGGACACTTCTTCGAGCCAACTTCTAGGCGCGCAGTCTTCCCACAAAGCCGCTTTGGCGCAAGTGGAATTGGCCAAGAAAGCCCTGGACGATACGATTCTGCGCAGCCCCATTTCCGGCCAGGTGGCGCAGCGCCTGGCACAGCCCGGCGAGCGTGTGGGCGTGGACGCGCGTGTGCTCGAAGTGGTGGACCTCAGCCGCATCGAACTGGAGGCGAGTTTGAGCGCGGCGGATTCGGTCAATGTAAAGGTCGGCCAAACCGCCACTTTGCAGATTGAAGGCGCCACCCAACCCGTGATTGCCACCGTGGCGCGCATCAACCCCAGCGCCCAGGCGGGCAGCCGCAGCGTGCTGGCGTATTTGTCCATCGCACAGCCCCGCCAGGCGACTCAGGCGGGCACCATTGGCGCAAGCCCAGGCAGCCTGCGCCAGGGCCTGTTTGCGCAAGGTGTGTTGGGCACCGCGCGGCAAAGTGTGTTGACCCTGCCGGTGAGCGCCATTCGCACCGACAAACCAGCGCCGTATGTGCAACTCATCAGCAGCGGCCGGATCGTGCATAAGCCCGTGCAAGCCGGCGCGCGTGGCGAGTCAGAAGGTGAGGCGATGCAGGCGATCAATGGGCTGGCCGAGGGTGACCAGGTGATTCGCGGCGGCGTCGGCCAGTTGCGTGAAGGCACCCAGGTCAAGTTCACCTCCACCCAATCCACCCAAGCGAAATAAATACCATGTGGTTCACCCGCGTCAGTCTTAAAAACCCGGTCTTTGCCACCATGATGATGTTGGCACTGGTGGTCATGGGCCTGTTTTCCCTGCAGCGCCTGAAGGTCGACCAGTTTCCCAACATCGACTTTCCGGTGGTTGTGGTGATCACCGATTACCCCGGCGCCTCGCCCGAGATCGTTGAGAGCGAGGTGTCGAAAAAGATCGAAGAAGGCGTCAACTCGATTGCCGGCATCAACGCGCTGACGTCCCGCAGTTACGAAAACCAGTCGGTTGTCGTGATTGAATTTGGCTTGCACATGGATGGGCGCAAAGCCGCCGACGATGTGCGCGAAAAAGTGGCGTCGATGAAACCGCTGCTGCGCGCCGAAGTGAAAGAGCCGCGTGTATTGCGGTTTGACCCGTCTGCCCGGTCGATCTGGTC
>JANOYE010000186.1:0-14464 GCA_031428695.1 Rhodoferax sp.
TTTGCGCCGGGCCGCCCCAAGCAAAAATGCGGCCCCCTCGGGGGGCTGGGAGCCACACGCAGTGGGCGACCGTGGGGGCAACATCACAACTGCACTGGTTCGCGAAACTCGACGTAAGCCCGCCCGCGCACTTCTTGCACCCACACGAGAAAAACCTCGTCCAGTTTTTTGTCGCGAAGCTGGTTGCGGATGACCTCGTTTTGCTCAGCTTTGCTCAGCGTGGCGGTGCGGCGCTCCTGCAACTGGATCAAATGCATGCCAAATCGCGAGACCAGCGGCTCACTGATCTGGCCGGGCTGCAGGGCGTTCATCACCTGTTCGAATTCGGGCACAAACTGCCCGGAGCTGGCCCAACCGAGGTCGCCACCTTGCGCTGCGCTGCCGTCTTGCGAGTTGTCGCGGGCCAGCGCGGCGAAGTCGGCTTGGCCGCTTTCAACACGGCGCTTGAAGTCGCTGAGTTTGTCACGCGCCTGCACTTCGTTCATTTGGGCCGAGGCGCGCAGCAGAATATGCCGCGCGCGCTGTTGCACGGCTGTCATGCCGGCAAGGCCTTTTTCAACCACTTTGAGCACATGAAAACCGGCGCCAGAGCGCACCAGGTCGGCCACGCCGCCTGCGCTGAGCGCCTGGGTGGCGTCCAGAAACAAAGGGGGCACACGATCAGGCGGGCGCAGGCCGAGCTGGCCGCCATTGGCGCGGTCAGGCGAGTCTGAAAGCTCGCGCGCCAGCGCCGCGAAGTCTTCGTTGGCGCGGGCGCGTTGCAACACGCCTTGGGCCTTGGCTTGCAATGTCGCTACTTGCTCCGGCGTGGCGCTTTCAGGCACCGCCACCAGAATCTGGGCGATATTGATTTGCTGGTTGCTGCCCACCGGGTTGCTGGCCTGGTCGCGCGTGAACTGTTCAACCTCCAGGTCAGACACGCGCACGCGGGAGTCCACTTCACGCTCGCGCAGGCGCACCAGCATGAGTTGCTCGCGCAGCGATTCGCGGAAGGGGGCGAGGCTGATGCCGTCTTTTTCCAGGCGTTTGCGCAACTCAGGCACGTCGATCTGGTTTTGCCGTGCGACGTTTTGTTCGGCCTGGTCGACCGCCAGGTTGTCCACACGAATGCCGGTGTCACGCGCCAGTTGCAGCTGCGCCTTGTCGCTGATCAGCCGCTCCAGCACGATGCGGCCTAGCTCAGCCTGGCCAAGCGCAGGGCGGCGCGCCTGGGCGAGTTGCTGGGCCAAACGCTGCGCTTCTAGGCGAACTTCGTAGTTGGTGATGGGTTCGCTGTTGACCACCGCCACGATGAAATCTGCGGCGCGCTGCGGCGTGGCGCTCGGCCGCGGGGGAGCAGGTGCCGGCGCGGCTGGCGTGTTGGGCGCGGCGGGCGGCAACGTGAGCGTCTGCGCCTCGGCCGACGTGCTTGTTGCCGTACCCATAAAAGCGGCCAGGGCAGCCAGCAAAACGGCCCCGCTGGTTTTCGACAAAATCGTATCCATCTGTGTTTTCAATCGCTGTTTTTTCAATCGTATTGTGTGAATCGGCTGGGCGCGGTGATTTGTTCGCGCAGGTACTGGTAGCGGGGGATATTGTCCCTGAGAGTCTTCAGCGGGTTGGCCCCAATCCGGGCAAAGCCGACAAATTCGAGCTGAAACATGATGCGCTGGGTGGCGCTGGCGGTGCCGGTTTGAAGCTGCTCCAGCACCAGGCGGCCCAGCCAACAACCGGCATCGTACTCAAAACCCACCACGGCGTCGACCAATTTGCGGTCTGCCACGCTGTAATTGAGCCGACCCACGCTGTACCAGCGGCCTTCGCCTTGGCCCTGGCCGGCGCCCAAATCTTGGCCTTTGTCGCCCCACAAGTCGTTCAGCGGCCATTGCCAGCCAATGTCGAGCTGTTCGCTGGCGTCGCGCTGGAAACGGTAGGCGGCGCTCACCACGCGGTAGTCGCCCGGGCTGTACCGTGCGCCGATGGTGGCGCGGGTTGATTGCTGGGTGCGCGGGTTGAATTGGACGGTGGAATCGAACGTCCAGCGGGGGTTCCAGTTGATGGTGGCGCCCATCAGGATGTCGCTGAAACCGGCCACCTCGGGGGTGCCGCCGGGCAAGGTGACGTTCTGGTCTTTGAAACGAAAACGCTGCGCCACACCAATGCGCGCCGCCTCGGCGCCGGTTTGCGGATCCAGCAGGCGCGAGGTTAGGCCCAGCGTGAGCAGGTTGCTGTCCGAGATGCGGTCATTGCCGACAAAGGCGTTTTCGGTATAAATGCTGGCGAAGTTGAAGTCGTTGGCACCCGAGTCGTAGTTGGGCAGCAAGCTCTGGTCGCGGTACGGCGTGGCCACGTAAAACAGGCGCGGCTCCAGGGTTTGTAAAAAGCCGCGGCCAAAATAACTGGCCTCGCGCTCGAACACCAGGCCGCCATCGAGGCTGAAGGTGGGCACCACGCGGCTGGTGGCGCGTTCGCCGTTGGCCAGCGGCGCATCAAACGCATAGGTGCTGGCGTGCAGTTGCAGTTTGGGCGTGATGTAACCCAATGGCGCGCTCCAGGTGCGGGTGATCTGGCCCCGCATGAAACTGCGCCGCGCGTTGGGTTGCAAAGTGCGGCTGCTGTCTGACTCGAACTGCGTGTGGTCGGCGTCGATCGTATAGTTGACGCCACCCCTGTCGCTGAGCGCATACCGCGCCGTGAGTTGCGGCAGCCGGTCGTAGGGCGGCACGATGGGCGAGTCGGTATCTTGCAAGGTTTGCCATTTCAACGCGCGCAGGCTGGTGGAAAAGTTGCCTTTGGCCCACGACAGCGTGGCGTCGTTGGCGAGCAGGCGCTGCGTCAAGGACGTGTTTTCGCGCACAAAATCGCGCCAGTAGTTGTCGTCGCTGACGCGGTTGAAGCTGAGGTTCAGCCCCACATTGCCAATGGCCGACAGACCTGAGTTGATCTGCCCCTGGTAAGCGCCGGCCAGGCTCCAGCGGTCGGTGTTGCGCAGCAAGTCGCCCGGCATGTAGTTGGCCCGCACCTCGCCCGAATAATTGCGCTCCAGGAAGCGAAACTCGGCGCCCAGGTCAAGGCCGCGTTTGCTCATCAGCGTGGGCGCCAGTTTGGCGTCGCGATTCGGTGCGATGTTCCAGTAATAGGGGGTAATCAGCTCCACGCCGTTGACGCTGTCGATGCCGACAGTGGGCGGCAACACCCCGGACTTCCTGTTGCTGGAGAGCGGGAAACTCAGGTAAGGCACCGGCAGCAACGGGAAACCCTTGAAGCTCAGCAGGGCGCCTTCAGCGACACCCACCTCCTCCTCGTTGTCGATGCTGATCGACGCCGCCCGCAAGATCCAATCCGGCATCCAGTTGGGGCCGGCCAGGCGCCGGCAAGTGGTGTAGGTGGCGTTGGTGATGACCGTGCGGTGCTCGTCAAGAAAATCGACCCGATCCGCCTGCCCGTGGGCCCCGTTCGCCAGAAATTGGTACCGCGGCGCGATGAAGAAACCCTCGGAGGCGTCCAGCTTGAGCTCCAACTGCGGCCCTTCGTACACGTTGCCGGCCCGGTTGATGCGCACGTTGCCGCGCGCTTTGGCCAAGTCGTCGGGCTGGTAATACTCCAGGCGGTCGGCGCGGATCACGGTGTCGCCGCGGCGCAGCTCGGCATTGCCTTCAAGCACCGAATCCAGGTCGGCGCGGCCACTGACGCGGTCACCGGAAAGGAAGAGCGGCTGGCTGCTGCGCACCGACGGCGGAATCTGCTCCTGCAGGCGCGGGCTCATTTGAAGAATGAGCGGCGGCTGAGAGGTTTGCTCCGTCTGCGCTGTTTGTGCCGTTTGTGCCACAGCCATCTCCACAAACGCGGACAGCATCGCCTGCATCAGAAGACTTTTTTTCAGCACCGAACCGGGGCGCGGCAACAAGGTGGACAACATCGAAAAGGGGGCGGGGCGGGGCGGGAAGACGTGGCGGTTATCGGGGGCAAGGAGTGGGGCTTTGTAGAATGGATTATCCATGAGCACCCCTTCGACCCCCTTCCCCAATGTCGCTGCCGTCCATTGGGCTGATCCCGCACGCGAAGCTGCGTTTTTCAACTGGTTGGCAGAGGTCGGTGGCAAGCACCGACTCGATGCGTCAACCCTGCGCGTCGCCTCCGCTGACGCGAGTTTCCGCCGTTATTTGCGCATTGACGCGGCCTCTGCCAGCCCGCAGCACAGCCGCATCATCATGGACGCGCCGCCAGACAAGGAAAACAGCCACCCCTTTGTAGACGTGGCGGCGTTGATGGCAAAAGCAGGGCTGAACGTGCCCCAGGTTTTGGATTGGAGCCCCAAGCATGGATTTATGCTGTTGTCCGACCTCGGCAACCAAACCATGATTGACGGCCTGGACCGGGCGAATCCCGAGGCCAACCTGCCGCTGTACATGCAGGCGGTGGACGCACTGATCACCTGGCAACTCGCCTCCAAACCCGGCGTGTTGCCCGCGTATGACGCGCCGCTGTTGCGCCGTGAGCTCGAATTGTTTCCGGATTGGTACATCGCGAAACACCGGGGCGTTGCCGTGGAAGGCGACCTCCGCAAAACGCTCGACGCGGCCTTCAACCTCATCATCGAGCGAAATTTGATGTGGCCAAGTGTTTATGTGCATCGCGACTTCATGCCCCGAAACTTAATGGCCCCCACGTTCGGCACTGGCGTGTCCTCGCTGCCCCCCGAGGGGGCGCATTTTTCCTTGGGGCGGCCCGGCGGAAAAACTCTGATGCTCCCCTCCCTGGGCATCCTCGACTTCCAAGACGCCGTGTATGGCCCCATCACTTACGACATCGCCAG
This sequence comes from Rhodoferax sp., assembly GCA_031428695.1. GTDB lineage: Bacteria > Pseudomonadota > Gammaproteobacteria > Burkholderiales > Burkholderiaceae_C > JANYCG01. Next base: position 4,796 of record JANOYE010000186.1, read on the forward strand.
CCTCATGCGCGACGCTTTCCTCACCTGGGAAGAAGACTTCGTGCTGGAAGTGACGATTCGTTACTGGCAGAAAGCACGCAAGGCTGGGCTTCCGGTGGGTGACGACTTCGGCGAGTTTTACAAAGGCGTGGAGTGGATGGGCTTGCAGCGTCACCTCAAAGTGGCCGGAATTTTTGCCCGCCTCACATTGCGTGACGGCAAACCCAAGTACCTCGCGGACACACCGCGTTTCATGGATTACATCCGCGCCACCACCAGCCGCTACATTGAGCTCAAACCGCTGCTGCGCTTGATTGAGCGGGTGGAGGGTATTCAACCAGTCGCCGGCTTCGCTTATGGCCGTGTTTAGAGGCGAACTGGCCATCAAGTCACGTAAAACTTGCGTAAGCAGCTATGAATATAGTAGCGATTCAAATGTCACATGTGGCCACTCATGGCGCTGATTCCGCGGTTTCATTGCCCTGAGGCGCTGGCCAGCGGCTCCGACCTGTTGTTGCCACCCACGGCGGCGCGGCATGTGCAGGTGCTGCGATTGCAACCCGGCGACGTCGTGACGTTGTTCAATGGCGGCCTGGCCAGCGGCGCCACGACCGGCGGCGAATTTGAGGCCACCATCACGCGCATGGGCCGCAGCGACGTGCAAGTGCTTGTAGGCGCACACCAGGCCATCGAACGCGAGGCCGCGCGGCCCGTGCATTTGGCGCTGGGCATGCCGGCCAATGACCGGATGGACTGGCTGGTGGAGAAGGCCACCGAGCTGGGCGTTGCCAGTATTCAGCCGCTGGTGACGCAGCGGACGGTGTTGCGGCTGTCGAGCGAACGCGCGCAGAAAAAGCGGCAGCATTGGCAGGGCATCGCCATCGCCGCCTGCGAACAATGCGGGCGCAACCGCGTGCCGTTGATCGCGCCTGTGATGGGTTTTGCCGAGTGGCAGAAGGCGCTGACGGGGCTGGGCGGCGGGGGCTTGTGGGTCTTGTCATTGGCCGGGCAAAGCCAGCCGCTGGCGGAGCGGACGGCCGCCCTGAACAGCCCGCTGGCACCGGTGACGCTGCTCTGCGGGCCGGAAGGGGGTTTGACCGTCGCCGAAGAACAAGCCGCCTTAGGCCACGGGTTTGAGCCCGTGACGCTAGGCGCGCGCGTGTTGCGCGCAGAGACGGCGGCCCTGGCCGCATTGGCGGCGCTTACACTGGAGCAATGACCCCCACGATTTGGCGCCCATGAACAAAAACCTGTGGTTGCTGGCCGTGTGCCAAGGCTTCTTCCTCACCAACAACGTCATCTTCATCGCCATCAATGGCTTGGTCGGCTTAAGCTTGGCGCCCTTGGGTTGGATGGCGACGTTGCCGGTGATGGGTTATGTGGTGGGCGGCGCGATGTCCACCGGCATCGTGGCCAAAACCCAGGCGCGTTTTGGCCGCAAGATTTCTTTTCAACTCGGCCTGGTGGTGGCATTCTTCTCAGCCCTGCTGTGCGCCTATGCGGCGGTGAACAAGAACTTCTGGCTGCTGTGCGCGGCCACCGTCATCGCCGGTTATTACAACGCGAATGCCTCACTTTACCGGTTTGCCGCTGCCGAGTTGAGCGAGCCAGCCTGGCGCGAAAAAGCAGTGTCGCTGGTGTTGGCCGGCGGGCTGCTGGGCGCGGTGCTGGGGCCCAACATGGCAGCGATTACACGCAACTGGTTTGAGGTTCAGTTTGTCGGGGCTTACCTGTCGCTGGCTGGGGTCGCCGTGCTGGCGATGGTATTGATGTCGTTCATGCAGTTCGCGCCGCCTGCGCCGAAGTCTGAAGCCAAGGGCGGGCGTCCGCTGAAGGAAATCATGTCGCAGCCGGTGTTCATTGTGGCGGCGATCAGCAGCGCGTTGGGGTATGGCGTGATGAACCTGCTGATGGCCGCGACACCCATCGCCATGCAGCAGTGCAACCTGCCGTTCTCCGACATCGCCCTGGTGCTCGAATGGCACGTGATCGGCATGTTTGCGCCCGGCTTTTTCACTGGGCATTTGATCAAGCGGTTTGGCACCTTGCAGATCATGGGTGTGGGTGTCGCGCTCAACGCCTTATGCATCTCGATTGCGCTCTCGGGCGTGGACTTGCACCAGTTTCTGGCGGCGCTGTTCCTGCTCGGCGTGGGCTGGAATTTTCTCTTCACTGGCGGCACCGCACTGGCGCTGCAAACCTGGCGGCCTGAAGAAAAAGACCGTGCGCAAGGCGCCTTGAATTTTTGTGTTTTCGCCACCCTGGCGTTGACCTCACTGGCGTCGGGCGCACTGGTGACCACGCGTGGCTGGGCGTTGCTCAACTACGGTTCATTGCTGCCAGTGGCAGCGACCGGGCTGGCCCTGGTGTGGTTGTTGTTGCACCAGCGGCGCATCGCCAAAGCGGCGGCCTGAAGTCAAAACTGGCCGCGCAATGCTGGGCATTCCATTCAGTAGCGGGCGTCCAGCCATTGCTTCAGGGCGGCGAACACCGGCTCGGCATCGAGTTCATTGAAGATCTCATGGTACAGCGGCTCAAAGCATTGCGCTGTCACCACCTCTTTCGGCGCGGCAGCGGCAAAGGCACGGCTGCCAGCGGGTGCTACCAATTTGTCTTGCCCGGCGAACATCAACAACGTTGGCGTTTTCCAGGCTGGTGCGGCGGCGAGCGTCTCCGCGCCGCCATCGGCGATGAATTTGGCCAGCCTGGCCGAAACGCGGTCATGCACCAGTTTGTCTGATTTGTAGGCGCCCACCACATCCGGGTCGTGCGACAGTTTGGACACATCGAGCGCGTTGCTGACGCGCAAGTCTGGCGCAAAACGGGGCAACACGGCCAACAGGAACCGCTGAAAGCCGCTTAAACCCGGATCCAGCGAGGGCGACGACATCACCAATGCATCGACCGGGCGCAAATTGCGGGCGGTAAACAGGCCGGCGACCAGGCCGCCCATGCTGTGGCCGAGCAAGATCAGCGGACAACCGGTCGGCATGTATTTCTTGGTGCTGTCGTAAATGTCGGCCAAGTCGTCGAGCAGGCGGTTGTCGCTGGGCAATCCGCCGCGCACGCCGCCCGATTCACCATGCCCATACAAGTCAAACCCACGCACAGCAAAACCCCAGCCATTGAGCTGCTGCGCCACGTGGTCGTAACGCCCGGCGTGTTCACCCAGGCCATGCACCAGCAACACGACGCCGCGCAGGCTCTGCTCCTTTTCAACCGGCCAGTCTTGCACGGCGATGTTGTCGCCGTCACTGGCGACGAAGGTGGTTAAGGTGGACAAGGTCGAATCGGCCATGCTCGGGCTCAAGATTGGCCGGCTGGGAGGCGGGCGATGACGTGTGCCACGGCTGCGGTGAGTTTCTTGGCATACGGCACGTGCAGAAATTCATTCGGCCCGTGGGCGTTGGAGCGCGGCCCGAGCACGCCGCAGACCATCATTTGCGCCGTCGGGAACCCCTTGGACAACATGTTCATCAAAGGGATGGTGCCGCCTTGCCCGATGTAGCCGCAGTCCTGGCCAAAATGCGCCTGCGAGGCCTGGTTCAGCGCCTGCTCGAACCACGGCGCGGTGCTGGGGGCGTTCCAGCCGGTCGCGCCACCGCCGCTTTCAAACGTCACTTTGGCCTGGTAAGGCGCGTTGTCTTCGAGCAGGATTTTGAGCGCTTGCACGGCTTCGCCAGCGTCCACCAGCGGCGGCAGGCGCAAGCTGAGTTTGAAGGCGGAGTAGGGCCGCAGCACGTTGCCGGCGTTTTGCAGTTCAGGGAATCCTTCGGCGCCGGTGACGCTCAACGTCGGCGCCCAGGTGCGGTTCAACAGCGCCTGCACCGGGTCGGTGGTGGTGGGCAAAGCGAAGGCCGTGGAGCCGCCGCAGTCGTAATGCGCCCAGGGGAAACGTTTGTAGATTTCGTCGCCCAAAATCGCCGCCGTGGCCTTCGCTTGCGCCAGCCGGTCTGGCGGCACGTCGCAGTGAAAACGGGCTGGCAACAAACGCCCGGTGGCGCTGTCTTCGAGGCGATCCAGCACCTGGCGCATGATGCGAAAACTGGATGGCACGAGGCCGCTGGCGTCGCCGGAATGCACGCCTTCGGTCAAAATTTCCACCTTCAGCACGCCGCTGGCCATGCCGCGCAAGCTGCTGGTAAGCCACAACTGGTCGTAATTGCCTGCGCCTGAGTCGAGGCAGATCACCAGGGCGACATCACCCATGCGCCCGTCGGGCCGGCCTGGGCTGGGCGCGCGCAGTGCGTCCACGTAGGGCAATAAATCGCGCGAGCCGCTTTCTTCGCAGGTTTCCACCAAACCGACGATGCGCGGATGCGCCACGCCCTGTTGCTTCAACGCCTGGATGGCGGCAAGGCTGGCATACACCGCGTAACCGTCGTCGGCACCGCCCCGGCCGTACAACTTGCCGTCTTCGTATTTGGGCGACCAGGGCCCCAGGTCGTTGCGCCAGCCGGTGAATTCAGGTTGTTTGTCGAGGTGGCCGTACATCAACACGGTTTGGCCGGAAGGTGTTTGCCCTTGTTTGCCGTTGCGGGCAGGCACTTCGAAAAACAGCACCGGCGTGCGGCCCGCCAGGCGGATCACTTCCAGCGTGAGCCCTTCGACTTTTTGCGACTCGACCCAGGCCGCCGCATTGCGCATCACCGCGTCGATGTGGCCGTGTTGCGCCCAGCTTGGGTCAAAACTCGGTGATTTGGCGGGGATGGCGATGTAGTCCATCAGCTCAGGCACGATCACGTCGTCCCATTGGCGGCTGACTTGGCTCAGGGCGTCGGTGGCATTCAAGGCAAATTCAGGGACACGCGCATTCATGGGTCGCTCCTTGTACGTAACTGTGACGGAAAAACTTGCGGAAACTCGTCGGGGTGGGGTGGGTGGACTGGAATCTCCCGTCCATTATGCGACGACGCGGGTGTTTGCTGCCCCCGATCCACCTTCATCGAAACAGGAAATACGCTGCCATCACGTAGAGAAAAATCGCAAACACTTTCTTCAATGGCGCAATGTCCATCTTATGTGCCGCGCGCGCACCCACAGGCGCTGTCAAAATGCTGCCCAAGGCGATGCAAACAAGTCCCGGTAGGTAGAGATAGCCCCAAGCGCCGGGCGGTAAATCGGCCCGGCCCCACCCGGCCAATACATACCCGAAGGCGCCAGCCAGTGCGATGGGAAAACCCAAGGCGGCGGATGTGGCCACCGCTTTGTGGATCGTCACGTTGCACCAGGCCATGAAGGGCACCGAAACAAACGCCCCGCCCGCGCCGACCATGCTGGACACCAGGCCGATCACACTGCCCACGCCAAACATGCCGACACTGCCGGGCAGGCTGCGCCCCGGTTTCGGCTTCTTGTTGAGCAGCATTTGGGTGGCGGAAAACGTGACAAACAGCGCAAACAACACGGTGAGCGCCTTGGCCGGCAGCGCGACCGCGAGGTTGGCACCTGCCAGCGAACCGATCAAAATGCCCGGCGCCAACACCAGCGCCACGGGCCACAACACCGCCCCCTGTTTGTGGTGGGCGCGTACCGACGAGAGCGAAGTGAAACAGATCGTCGCCAGCGAGGTGGCCACCGCCATTTTGACCACGTAGGCTTCGCTGACGCCCTGCCCCGACAGCACAAACACCAGAAACGGCACCATCAACATGCCGCCGCCAATGCCGAGCAAGCCGGCAAAATAACCAATCACCAGGCCGAGGATGAAGAGCTCGGCGATCAGCAGCGGCGCCAGGTTCACGCGCAGGCTTTCATGCGCAACCGAACTGATCCGCCAAGGCGTGAAAGTCTTTGGCGTGGTACAGGTTGTCTTTTTGCGGCGAAACATCTTTCGGGTTGGCCACACCGAATTCCAGCGGGCGCTCGATGTAGGCAGTTTGCAAGCCGCTGGCGCGCGCCGCCGCCAGATCGTCGTGGTGCGCCGCTACCAGCATCACCTGCTGCGGTGGCAAATCAAACACCTTGGCCACGCCGAGGTAAGTTGACGGGTGGGGCTTGTAGGCCTTGAAAACTTCTGCCGACAACACGCAGTCCCACGGCAGGCCGGCGCGTTTGGCCATGTTGGTGAGCAGGCCGATGTTGCCGTTGGACAAGGTGCAAATGGTGAATTTCGATTTCAGGCGCGCAAGGCCAGCCGCCGAATCGGGCCAGGCATTCAGGCGGTGCCAAACTTTGTTGAGGTGGCGCTTTTCGTCGTCACTCAGGTGTGTGATCTGGAACTTCTGCAAGATCTCATCCAGGATCATGCGGTGCAAATCGTCAATCAACGTCCAGCCGAGTTCGCCGCTCATAACGCGGCGCATGGCGGGCTGGTAACCGGCGCGCCAGGCCGTGGCGAACTCCGCGCCGTCGATCTTCCCAGCCGCGCCTGTGAGGCCCAAGGCGTTGACTTCAGCGCTGATGCTGCCGTGCCAGTCCACCACAGTGCCAAAAATATCGAAGGCCAGCACTTGCGGCAAGGCTTGTTGCGTTGTGGTCATGGCCACCTCCTCAGCGGAAATTGACAGACAGGGCGGACAGCGGCGCGGCAAACTTTGCCGCCCAAGTGTCGCCAGCTTGAATCGGCCAGGCATCGGTCCAGGTGCCGGTGGTCACCAGGTCGCCGGCCAACAAATCTGGCGCGCCTGGGCATGCGCGCAGTTCGCCCAAGAAGTGGTGCAGCGCCAAAAGCGGGCCATCGAGCACGTTGGCGCCGACTCCCGTTTCCACCGGCGCGCCGTTTTTTTGAAGCGTGACCTGGCAGCTTGAAAACAGGGCGTTGAAACTTTGCGCTGACGCGGCGATGGTGTTGACGGGCACACGCTGGCCGACGACCAAATGCGAATGCAGCCCGCCATCAGCAACCGTCATCGCGGCGTTGAATTTCCAGCCCGGCGCGTGAGATTGCACAATCTCGAACGCTGGCGCAACCCAATCTATGCACTGGAAAAGCGCTTCGATGCTGGCGCCCGCCGGGGGTGTGGCCTTCATGCCAAAAACGGCTTCAGGCTCCAACCGGGGCTGGCAGCGTTGCGACAAAGACAACTCCGTCTCGCCATCGCACAACGTCAAGGTGCTGTCGTACACGGTGCCCCAAATCGGCCCGAAGACCTTGTACAACGGCCAGATGTTGCGGTTGGTGAAGCCAATCTTGAAACCCCGGGCTTGCTCGCCGCGGGTGATACGCATCTGGCGGACTTTGAGCGCTGTCTGATACGCCTGCGCGACATCTTCAGGAAGGGCGCTCTGCAAATCGGCCGGCCACAGGCTGCCCGCGTCTTGGTGTGTCAGCAGGCGTGATTCGATGGTGGTTTGGGTTGTCATGCGGGCTTCCTTCGCTTCGGCGTTTGGGTTTGATCGTGTGGTGGCGTGGCGGGATGCTGCGTGGGGGCGCTGCGCCTCAGCGCGAAAACTTGAACACCGCCGTGCCCGCCATCAGGTTGGGTGCGCTGCGCACCGCGCGCCCATCTTGCAGGCCAAAACTGTCTGACACCTTGAGCCGGTTGCGCGCCGCCAGCGTCTCGAAGTCGGCAAAGGTGCCGACGCGGATGTTGGGCGTGTCAAACCACTGGTAGGGCAGGCGTTTGGTCACCGGCATGCGGCCCATCAACACCGCCAGGCGATTTGGCCAGTGGCCGAAATTGGGGAAGGCGACGATGCCGGTGCGCCCCACGCGCGCCGTCTCTTGGAGCATGGTTTCGGCATTGCGCAAATGTTGCAACGTGTCAATCTGCAACACCACGTCAAACGAGGCGTCGCCAAACAGGGCCAGGCCTTCTTCCAGGTTCAACTGGATCACGTTGACGCCGCGCTTCACACAGGCCTGCACATTGGCGTCGTCGATTTCAATGCCGTAACCGCTGCAGCCGCGTGTGGCCTGCAAGTGCGCCAACAGCGCGCCGTCGCCGCAGCCCAGGTCGAGCACGCGGGCGCCTTTGGGCACCAGTTGGGCAATCGCTTCTTGCGCTGCGGCCTCACTCACGGGTGCCCTCCGATCGCGGCATGAATGCCTTCAAAATACGACCTCGTGACGGCCATGTAACGCTTGTCGTCAAGCAAAAAGGCGTCGTGGCCGTGCGGCGCGTCGATCTCGGCGTAACTGACGTCGCGGCGGTTGTCGAGCAGCGCCTTGACCAGTTCCCGGCTGCGTTTGGGGGAAAAACGCCAGTCGGTGGTGAAACTCACCAGCAGAAACTTGGCCGTGGCTTTGGCCAGGGCCTGGCTTAAGTCGCCGCCGTGTTGACGTGCCGGGTCGAAATAGTCGAGCGCGCGGGTGATCAGCAAATAGGTGTTGGCGTCGAAATATTCCGCGAATTTGTCGCCCTGGTAACGCAGGTAACTCTCGATTTGGAATTCAACGTCGAGCGTGGAATACTTGTAGTCGCCGTCTTCTTTGAGCAGCCTTCCGAATTTTTCGTTCATCACGTCGTCGCTCAAATACGTGATGTGCCCGATCATCCGCGCGATGCGCAGGCCGCGTTTGGGTTTGGTCTCGGGTTTGTCGCCATCGGCGTAGAAGTGGCCGCCGTTGAAGTCGGGGTCGGTGGTGATGGCACGCCGGGCGACTTCGTTGAAGGCGATGTTTTCAGCCGTGAGGTTGGGCGCCGACGCGATCACCAGCGCGTAACGCACGCGGCTGGGGTATTGCAACGTCCAGGAAAGCGCCTGCATGCCGCCCAGGGAGCCGCCCATCACGGCGGCCAAGGTTTGAATGCCCAGGGCGTCGAGCAAACGCGCCTGCGCGTTGACCCAGTCTTCGACAGTGACGACCGGGAAATCGGCACCATAGACGCGGCCCGTGTCGGGGTTGGTATGCATCGGCCCGGTTGAGCCAAAGCAGGAGCCCAGGTTGTTCACGCCGATGACGAAGAAATGGTTGGTGTCGAGCGGTTTGCCGGGGCCGATCATGGTGTCCCACCAGCCTTCCGACTTCTCTTGGCCGGCGTACACACCGGCGACATGGTGCGAGGCGTTCAGAGCGTGGCAAACCAGCACGGCGTTGGATTTGGCGGCGTTGAGCGTGCCATAGGTCTCAAAAGCAACCCGGTAGGCGCGAATCGATGCGCCGCTTTGAAGCACAAGCGGCGGCTCGAAAAACATCGACTCTGGTGTGGCAATCAGCATCGGCGGTCAGCGTCGGTTCAGCGAAAAAAAACCCGGTGTCGCTAAAGGCGAAACCGGGTTCGGCAAGTCTTTAGCGGAATTTATTAAGCGCCCGCAAGCTGTGGCAAATCGGCGCGGTGTCAGTATAGGCGAGTTCGGCCCGGGGGTCGAAAGTTGTGATTCTCATTTGCTATTTATTCAGTAGCTTCTAACGCACATTTTTCGTGACTTGGAGGCTGGTTTCTTATAAATTTTGTCGTACTCAGGAGTAAGGCGCGCAGGAGCCGCGAAAACGCGCAGGCTCAGCCTTTCACAGCCTGCATAAAAGCTGCCAGTTTCTGCGAATCCAAGCTGCCTTGGCTGCGCACGCCGCTGCAAATGTCCAACCCGTGGGGAGCGACTTGATCCAGGCCCAGCCGGGCGTTGCCGGCATTCAGCCCGCCCGCCAACAGCACGGGCACCGGAGAGGCGGCAACGATGCGTTGGCTCAACTGCCAGTTGTGGGTGCGGCCCGTGCCGCCGAGCTGCTTCACGGCGAGCGTCGGGTTGCCGGAATCCAGCAGCAACATGTCAACCCAGGGTGCGACCGCCAATGACTGCTGCACC
>JANOYE010000187.1:0-1840 GCA_031428695.1 Rhodoferax sp.
CATGCTCTACAAATTCAAATCCAAGGCCGCTGGCGACTTGATCATGCTGGAGGGCGCGGGCCAGCAGGTGCTGGAAATCATCGGCAAATCGCCCGGCGCCACCGGCATCATCCTGCCGGAGCAAATGCAGGCGGCCATTGCCGCACTGCAAGCGGCCATCACCAGCGAAGAGGCCGAGAAAGAAGCGGCGATTGCCGCGGCCAAAGCCGAGGGCCAGGCGCCGCCGCGATTTGCGCCGGTGTCGTTGCGGCAACGCGCCCACCCCTTTATTGCGATGTTGAAGCTGTGCCTGGCTGAGAAAAAAGAAATTGTGTGGGGTGTATAGAGGGAAAATTGCCTCTAAGTCACGTAAAATATTATTTTGTTGCTATATTTTTTACTATAAATTAGTCTAATATTTAGTCTATTTTTGCACCAGATACCTTCACCACGACCGCCCACTTCTTGATTTCAGCGTCAATGAAAGCGGCAAACTCCTGCGGACCCATGCCGCTTGGAATGGCCCCGGCCGCCGTCAATCGCTCCTTGATCGCGGGTGACGCCAGCGCTTTGGCGGTTTCTTCGTGAATGCGCTTGATGACGTCCGGCGGCGTGCCGGCAGGTGCCAGCAGCCCAAACCAGCTGCTGGCATTGAAGCCTTTGAGCAGTATGGGCTCGGCCTCGGCCAGTGTCGGCACATCCGGCAAATTAACGGAACGCTTGTCGCTGGTCACCGCGAAGGCCTTGAGTTTGCCAGCGCGGACTTGCTGCAGCGACGTGGGCAAGTTGTCAAACATCACGTCCACATTGCCCGAAAGCAGCCCCATGATGGCCGGGTTGGAGCCGGTGTAGGGAATGTGTGTCATGAAGGTGCCGGTCATCGACTTGAACAGCTCGGCCGAGAGGTGGATCGAGGTGCCGTTGCCGCTAGAGGCCACGTTCAACTTGCCCGGGTTGGCCTTGGCGTATTTGATGAAATCTGCAACGCTGTTGATGTTCAGCCGGGTGGCGTTTTCGGTGTTCATCACCATCAGGTTGGGCACGCCCGCCACCAGCACCACGGGCGCAAAGTCTTTTTGCGGGTCAAACGGCATCTTGCTGCCGTAGAGCGATTTGTTGATGCCGTGGGTGGCCACCGTGCCCATCACCAGCGTGTGGCCGTCTGGCGCTGATTTGCCGACCATGTCGGTGCCATTGTTGCCACCGGCGCCGGCGCGGTTCTCCACCACAAAGGGTTGCGGGAACACTTTGGTGAGTTCAGTGGCCACGGCGCGCGCCAGGATGTCGGTGGTGCCTGCCGGCGCATACGGCACGATGATGCGCACGGGCTTCGTCGGCCAGGCCTGCGCGAAGGCTGAAGTCGCTACAGTAATGCTAGCTGCCAGCGAAATCATTGCGAGACCTAGAGGCTTGAGTGACATGTATTTCCGATTCATAAGAGTCTCCATTAATTTTTTATCCGCTTGGTTGCCAACATTTGCTGCACGGATTGCCCAGGTTTGACACCCAACTGCTCGGCAAGTTCATTCAGGTGGCCGATGATGCCATCGTTCAACGTGCTTTTTGCGTCGCCGATGCGCGCACTGGCATGGGTGACACAGCAGGCGGCAAGCCCGTGGGACTGCAAGAAGCCCAAGCTCGCCAGGCCAGCCTCATCTTTGCCGACACCCGCGTCATTGAACACGCTCAAAAGGGGCCGAACCGCCAGCGCGAACCGCGCCGAACTGATGCCACCATGCGAGCCGCTGATGGCGATGCAACCCGCTTCGCTGGCGGCAAGCTCAGTGATGGAATCGACCACCCGCACAGGACTAGATGACAAGGCCACCGTCAATGACCAAGTTGGCGCCGTGGGTGAAAC
>JANOYE010000188.1:0-11305 GCA_031428695.1 Rhodoferax sp.
GCGATGGAATCTTGCAAGCGGCGGTTCAACTCGTTCACCAAGCTGACGTGCGCTTCACTGTGGGCCAGCTCTATCGGGGCCAGGGCGGCCAGCGGCGCGTCGTGGCGGTCCAGTGCATCCATCACGCCGGTGGCCAGCAACCAGTCTTCAATGGCGTCAAGCCGCTCGGGGCACTCTGGGTGGCCGCGCCCCATGTCGTGTTTGCGGCAGTCAGGGTGGGAGAAAAATCCGGTCTTGTGGGCTATCGTCATGGGTGGTCAAAAATTTCGGAAAATTAAGGTATGGTCTCGCGCATGAATTCGCAACAAAAACTCAAAAGCCTTCTGGATCAGCTTAACACGGTGATTGTCGGCAAAGCCACACAAATCCAGGACTGCGTCGCTTGCCTGCTTGCGGGCGGCCACCTGCTGATTGAAGACGTGCCGGGCGTTGGCAAAACCACGTTGGCGCATGCCCTGGCAACCACCTTCGGCCTGCAATTCTCACGGGTGCAGTTCACCTCTGACTTGATGCCGAGCGACCTCTCCGGCGTGTCGATTTACGAGCGCGGCAAAGAGGCCTTTGTGTTTCACCCTGGCCCAATTTTCGCGCAGGTGTTGCTGGCCGACGAGATCAACCGGGCCAGTCCGAAAACCCAGAGCGCGCTCTTGGAAGCGATGGAAGAAAAACAGGTGAGTGTGGAAGGTGAAACACGCGCCCTGCCCGAGCCGTTTTTTGTCATCGCCACGCAAAATCCGCACGACCAATTGGGCACCTACGCTTTGCCCGAGTCGCAGTTGGATCGCTTTCTGATGCGCATTTCGCTGGGTTACCCCGACCGCGCCTCCGAGCGCGAACTGCTCGCCGGCAACGACCGGCGCGCCATGATCGACGCCATGCGCCCGCTCTTGACCCAGCCCGAAATGCTGGCGCTTCAAGCAAAGGTGCTGGCCATTCACGCGGCCGACCCGCTGCTCAATTACGTGCAAGATTTGATCGCCGCCAGCCGCAGCGGCAAGTGGTTTGTGCAGGGCCTCTCGCCACGCGCAGGCATTGCTGTGTTGCGGGCGGCCAAGGCGCAGGCGCTGTTGCAGGGCCGTGATTACGTGGCGCCGGATGACGTGCAAATGATCTTGCCGCAAACCATTGCGCACCGCCTGATTCCCGTGGGCGAGGCCGGGCGCGGCTCGGTCGAACAGGTGCGGGCGATGCTTGAAGTGGTGCCGCTGCCGTGACCATAAACACGACGCGACAATTTTTGGCTTCGCCGCTCTCCAAGAACGACGGGCCGCCCCTAGCTCTCGAAGAGCGGCGAAGCCAAAAATTAGCCACCCCGGGGGGCAGCGCAGCACACGAAGTGGCAAGCGTGGGGGCAATGTTTCGTCATCCGCTGGCTTTTACGCGGGCGGGATTTCAACGCTGGTGGCAGGCGCGTTTGCCACTGAAAGACAGCCTCACGCTGACGCAACGCACGGTCTACATATTGCCCACGCGCCCTGGCTTCACACTCGCGGCGACGATCCTGGTGCTCTTGGTCGCCTCGATCAATTACCAGCTGAATCTGGGGTATTTGCTGACCTTTCTGCTCGCCGGCAGTGCCGTGGTGGGCATGCACGTGTGCCACGGCACATTGCGCGGCCTGACTCTGAATTTGATCGCGCCAGACGCCCAATTTGCAGGAGCCAGCGCGGTGATCGGTGTGAACCTGGTGAACGACCGCAAATCAATCCGCCACGGCATCGGCATGAGTGTGTTGGGCGCCGGCCAATGGGTGTGGGCCGATGTGCCGCCGCTGGGCATCGAGACCGTGCACATCGCATTCAAGCCGGATCGCCGCGGCCTGCACCTGGTGCCGGCGCTCACCGCCGAAACGCGTTTTCCGCTGGGCACGTTTCGCGTCTGGACAGTCTGGCGGCCGGCCTCGAAAGTGCTGGTCTACCCGGCGCCTGAGGTGTTCCCGCCGCCTTTGCCGCCAGGCGAGCCGAAGTCGGGTGGCGCGGGCCATGCGCAACACGCGCAAAGCGGCGAATACGACGGCGTGCGGGCCTACCGGCGCGGCGACCCGATGAAGCTGATCGTCTGGAAAAAAGCCGCCAAAGCCGATGAACTGGTAAGCCGCGACGCCGAGCAGGTGCAACGTTACGAGTTGTGGCTCGATTACGCGCACTGCGGCACCGCCAACACTGAACACAAACTCTCGCGCCTGTGCGCCTGGGTGTTGGCGGCTGAAAAACAAGGGCTTGATTACGGCCTGCGCCTGCCTGGGCTGGAAATCAAGGCCGGCACCGGTGAAGGGCACAAGCGCCACTGCCTGGAGGTATTGGCATGTTTTTAGCTCAACTATTAACATGGGTATTAATAATTTCGACAAAACTGTTGAAATCTGCGTATTTTTGTGCTTTTTCAACCTCCAAGTCACGAAAAATATACCTAGTTTGCTATATTATTAATAGCATCTTTAGTCACCGCTCAACACCGCCGCACTGGGCCTCCACCCAATCCTGCGAGTCGTGCAGCGCGCCCAGCCGTCGCACAGCCCAAAGCCATGTTTAGCAAACTCAACAACCTGCCCCGAGACAGCCGCGACACGCTGTTCCTGCTGGTTGTCATCGCCTGGGTGGTGCTGCCGCAAATCAGCAACCTGCCGCTGTGGTGCAGCGGGCTCGCTGCGGGTGTGTTGGTCTGGCGCGGCACGCTCGCGCTGCAGTCCAAACCACTGCCGTCCAAATGGTGGTTGCTGGTGCTGCTGGTGGTCACCGTCGCGGCCACGTTCAGCACCCACCGAACGCTGATGGGGCGCGACGCGGGGGTGACGATGATCGTGGTGCTGCTGGCCCTCAAGACGCTGGAGCTGCGCGCCAAACGCGACGCCTTTGTCGTCTTCTTTCTGAGCTTCTTCACGATGCTCACCAACTTCTTTTTCTCGCAGTCGCTGCTCACCGCCGCTGCCATGTTGATCGCCCTCTTGGGCCTGCTCACCGCGTTGGTCAACGCCCACATGCCCGTGGGCAAGCCGCCGCTGCTGTTGGCTGCCAAAACCGCCGGCAAGATGGCGCTCTTGGGCGCGCCGGTGATGGCGCTGCTGTTCGTGCTGTTCCCGCGCATGGCGCCGCTGTGGGGTGTGCCCAGCGACGCCATGAGCGGGCGCAGCGGGCTCTCGGCCAGCATGCAGGTGGGCAACATTGCCAGCCTGGCGTTGGACGAAAGCATCGCGCTGCGAGTGCGTTTTGCAGGCGCGCCGCCGCCGCAATCGGCCCTGTATTTTCGCGGGCCGGTGCTTTCCGACTTCAATGGCCGCGACTGGCAGCCACTTCGCGCCAACCTGCCAGGGCGTTTGAAGTTGCCCGCCGATTTGCAGGTCAGCGGCGCGGAAACGCGTTACGAGGTGACGCTGGAGCAAAACAACCGGCCATGGGTGCTCTTGCTTGATGCCGCGCCGGCCAAGCCCGTGTTTGCTGGCGCCATGGCGAATGCGCAAGTGGCCATGACCAGCGACTTGCAGTGGATCGCCGACCGCCCCTTCACCGACCTGACCCGTTACAGCGCCACCAGCCACACCAGCTTTCGCCATGGCCCCAGCCAAATGCAGGCCGGTTTGCAGGAATACGTAGCGCTGCCGCCCGGCTTCAACCCACGCACGCTGCAACTGGCCGCCGACCTGCGCGCCACGCCCGAACTGCGCAACGCCCGCGCGCCTGAACTGGTCGATGCCGTGCTCAACCGCCTGCGCACCGGTGGCTTCAGCTACACCCTGGAGCCCGGCTTGTTTGGCATTCACACCGCCGATGAATTCTGGTTTGACCGCAAGGAAGGTTTTTGCGAACACATCGCGTCGAGTTTTGTGATCCTCATGCGCGCGCTGGACGTGCCAGCACGCATCGTCACCGGATACCAGGGCGGCGAACGCAACAACGTTGACGGTTTTTGGGTGATCCGCCAGAGTGATGCACACGCTTGGGCCGAGGTTTGGATGGGTGCCCAAGGCTGGGTGCGGGTGGATCCAACTTCAGCCGTGGCGCCGGGGCGCACCGGCAGTTTCGCGCGATTGCAGGCGCCGCAAGGCGTGATCGCCGGGGCGCTCACCGGCGTGTTCGGCGCGGTCAACCCAAGCCTGCTGGCGAACTTGCGTGCCACCTGGGAGGCGGTGAACAACGGCTGGAACCAGTGGGTGCTGAACTACACGCAAACCAAACAACTCAACCTGCTCAAAGACATCGGTTTTGAGTCGCCTACGTGGGAAGATCTGTTTTACGTGTTGCTCGGCATCCTGGTGTTCGTGAGCCTGTGTGGGGCTTTTTGGACGCTTTGGGAAAAGAGCCGGCATGACCCGTGGCTGCGCCTGTTGTGGCGCGCCCGCAAGCGCCTGGCGAAGGCGGGCATGTCAATTGCGCCCAATACGCCGCCCCGCACCTTGGCCGCCAAACTCGATGCCAGCCAAGCGGAAATCCGCAACTGGCTGTTGCGCTTGGAGGCGATGCGGTACAGCAAAACCGAAGGCAACCGTTTGTTGGCGCTGGCCGGTTTGCAACGCGAGTTTGGCCAGTTGCCCTGGCCCAAACCGCAAAAATGAATTGAGAGTTGAAAAGCAGTGAATCAACCGCCCGCACCGTCCAAGAGCACAGGGTCTTGCCGCCCGCCTCACTTGAGCAGGCTGTTTCACGCTGTCCTAGCCACTGCACTTTTCATAGCCGGTTGCGCAATAAGCACGAGACTTGCAGCCCAACCCGTCTTGAAAAAATCAAATCTGCCAACGAAATCTGTCAACACGTCAAAAGGCGCACGTCCGGCCCAAACCAACGCCCAAACCAACGCCAAAACCAACGTGACCGGCCCCGCCTATGCCACCCGAACTGACGCCATGACCTGGGCTGACGACGTGGCCGAGCGCCGCGGCCTGGACCGCGACTGGGTGCGCAAAGCCCTGGGCGATGCGCGGCATTTGCCCATCGTGGCGAAGTTCATTACGCCGCCGAAGATTGGAACGGTGAAAAATTGGCGCGTTTACCGCAGCCGCTTCATCGACCCGGTGCGCATCCAGGCCGGCGTGAAGTTCTGGCAAGCCAACCGCGGCCTGCTTGAGCGCGCTGAAAAGGAATACGGCGTGCCAGCGGAAATCATCGTCGGCATCATCGGCGTGGAAACGATTTACGGGCAACAGGTGGGCACTTTCCGCGTGATCGACGCGTTGGCCACGCTCACTTTTGATTTCCCCGACGCGCATCCACGTGCCCGTGAGCGGCGCGAGTTCTTCCAGGGTGAACTGGAGCAATTCCTGAGCCTCACCAGCCGCAAGGGCGAAGACCCGCTGGCCCTGCGCGGCAGCTTCGCCGGCGCCATGGGCATGCCGCAGTTCATGCCGTCAAGCTGGGTGAAATACGCGGTTGATTTTGACGGCGACGGCAAGGTCGATCTTTTCAACAGCACCGCTGACGTGATCGGTTCGGTCGCCAATTACTTCAAAGCCTTCAACTGGCAAACCGGCATGCCGACGCATTACCCGGTGACGTTTGACAAATCGAAACTCGACATGCAGGCCTTGATGGCCCCCGACATTTTGCCGACGTTCAGCCAGGAGAGTTTCACCGCCAAAGGCGCCGTGCTCGAAGGTGAAGGGCTGACGCACAAAGGCCCGTTGGCCCTGATCGAACTGCAAAATGCGGGCGCCGAGCCGACCTTCGTGGCCGGCACCGAAAACTTCTACGCCATCACGCGGTACAACTGGAGCAGTTATTACGCGATGGCGGTGATTGAGTTGGGGCGGGAGGTGGCGCGGGTGGTGAACAAGTGACGCAGCCCGCCGCCTGGGCTCAGCACTTTGCGTCGCTGATCGCCGTATCCAGCCTGCGCTTTTTGTCGTTGTAAGTTTGCATGGCCTCCGCGCTGCCGCGTGTGGGCATGTCGGCGCGCAAGGCGTCGTCTTGCGTCCGCAGGCGTTTGCAGTTGGCCACAGCGGCCGCTTTCGTG
The DNA here is from genome assembly GCA_031428695.1 of Rhodoferax sp. Lineage (GTDB taxonomy): Bacteria > Pseudomonadota > Gammaproteobacteria > Burkholderiales > Burkholderiaceae_C > JANYCG01. The sequence goes on from JANOYE010000188.1 coordinate 5,944, forward strand.
GCTTCAGCGACTTGTTGGGGGGGTTTGTCAGCCGCGTTGCTTCCCGCAGTCGCAGTTGCCGCAGCGCCTGGGCCGCTGGGCGCGGCCTGCGCCCCGGCCTGCTCGGTCAGCGCTTTGAGCGCCGCCACGGCATCTGCCTGTTTTTGCTTTTCGACCACGCATTCAGATTCAATGGCGGCGCGGACTTCGGGCGCGCTGCCACGTCGGCTGTACACCGAGTCCAGGGTATTGACCATCTCTGCGTGCGCGGCGCCTTGGGGCAGATCGGTGAGCTGTTTTTCACGCGTGGCGCCGCCCTCGCGTTTCCACACCATTTGTTGGGCGGCCAAGCCCACTCGCCCGCAGGCGGCGGCAAAGGAAGAGGCCGAATTGGTGGCTGTTGCAGGCTGCGCAGCGGTTGGCGATGCTGCCACCGGCTTCGCAGCGGGTGCCAGGCGCAATGCCGGATTCACCGGTGTGTCCGTGGCGGCGCTGGCGCAGGGTTTGTCTTGGTAAGTGTTGCCGCAGCGGTAAAGGGCGTGAGAAGCCGTGGTGAAAAGCATGCCGGCGAGCAAGATCAGACCAGCCAGCCCGACGGGCCGCTTGGGTAAATCTTCTCCTGAAATTTTGTGCTTCTTGGTCAATGCTGCTCCCTGGGTTGTTTGTGAAATTGTAGACAGGTGCAAATCATTCAAGGCGCCCGGTGGCTCCAATACCGTTGCCTGACGATCCGGTCGCATTGCACCTGACCCGCCTGGTCGCTTCGCCAGGTTGCCGCGCCGCAATGGGGAGAATCAAACAGGGTGATGTTGCGCTCTTGGTAACGCTCAAGCACGGGGGCCGCCGGGTGGCCAAACCTGTTTCGGTAGCCGATCTGAACCAAGCCGATTTTAGGCTGCACGGCGTCCAGGAACACGGCAGAGCTTGAGGTCTTGCTGCCGTGGTGCGGCACCAAAAGCACGGTAGCCTTCAAATTCACCCCGCTTGCGGCCAGGCTGGCCTCCTCTTCTTTCTCGATGTCGCCTGCAAGCAATGCCGACTGGCGCGTGTTGGAAATTTTCAGCACACAACTCAAGGCATTCGATTTGGCGTTGCGCTCGTAGTGCGCTGGGCCGGGGTGGAGAATTTCAAAGTCAACACCGTCCCAGTGCCAGCGTTGCCCGGCCTCGCAACGCGTCGCTTTTCGCACCGCCTGGATGTCGTGTTCGAGCTCGATTGAACTGAGCAGATTGGCACTTGGGTGCATGGTCAACACGGCCACCGCGCCGCCGGTGTGGTCAGCATCACGGTGGCTGAGCACCACGGTGTCGAGTTTCACATCGAGCGCCCGCAGCAGCGGCACCAACACGCGGTGGCCAGCGTCGCTCTCGCGGCTGAAACGCGGGCCGCTGTCGTACAGCAGCGCATGGCGGGCGGTGCGCACGATCACGGCGTTGCCCTGCCCGATGTCTGCCGCCATCAGTTCGAACTCGCCAACGGTCGGGCGCGCGGCTTGCCAGAGCAGTACCGGCAGCATCATGGGCAAGCCCAATAGGCGCATTTGCCACGGCAGCCGTATGGCCATCAGCATGCCGCCCACCACACCCACCGCGCCGGCCCAGAGCGGCGCCTGCGCGATAGACACGGTGGCAAACGGCACACTCACCAACGCGCTCAGAAACACACCGAGCGCCTGCATCGCCAGCGCTGCCAGAGTCCACACGGGGGAGAAGACAACTCCGAGCATGGCCAATGGCGTCACGACCAGAGTCACCCACGGAATGGCCAGCAGATTGGCAAACAGGCCTACCACGGAGACCTGGCCAAACAGCAGCAAGGTCAGCGGCGTCAAAGCCAGGGTGACCACCCACTGTTCTTTGAACAAACCGGCCAATTTCTCAAGAAGGCTCGTGTGCATCTGCCCAACCCCGTCTAGATTCGACTGATTTGGCGGACTCGGCTGACCCGAATCCGTTGCAAACAACACGCCCACCGCCACAAAACTCAACCAGAAGCCGGCTTGCATCAATGCCCACGGGTCGGCCAGCACCACCACGGCGCAGGCCAGCAACCAGACGTGAGGCCAAGGCCAGCGCCGCACACCCAAGCGCAGCAGGCCCACGGCGGCCAGCATCAACACGGTGCGCTGCGAGGGCACACCCCAGCCGCTGAACAAAGCATAAGCGGTGGCCAATAACACGCCGCCGATCAATCCTGCTGAAGGCGCAGGCAGCGCGAAACACAATCGCTCCGAGCGGCGCCACAAGCCGCGCAGCAACACCATGGCGGCCCAGGCGAACATGGTGACGTGCAGGCCCGAAATGCTCATCAGGTGGGCCACACCTGCGGCTCGGAAAACGTCCCAGTCGGCGCGGTCAATGGCATTTTGATCGCCTGCCACCAAGGCGGCGATCACACCGGCGGCCTTTTTGTCTTTGACCTGTTCGACGATGCGGTCACGCACGTGTTGGCGGGCGCGCTCGACCGGGTGCGACCAGGTGCGCGCAAGGCGTTGCGGCGCAGCATCTTTTGGCCCGGCGCGCACATAGCCGGTGGCTTGCAGGCCCTGCTCCCACAGCCACAGCTCAAAATCAAAGCCATGGGGGTTGCTGCCGCCGTGGGGTGATTTCAGCCGCGCGGTGAGTTGCCAACGTTCTGCTGCACCCAGATCAGCGCTGTGGCGCTGCAGCTCAAAAGCCTCGGGTGAACCGTCGGCCATGCGGGAAAAGGAGTTGAGGGGGCCGTTGTACCAACTCAAATAAATTCGCGGCGGGAGTTTGATCTCCAAGCCAGCCAGCGTCGCCGATTCGACATCAAAGCGAAAACGCAAACCATCTTCGTTGCGCTGCGGCATGGCGGCGACAACACCGGTGATGCGCAGGTCGCGCCCTTCCAAGGAAGAATCCAGCGCCTCGCCCAGAAACCAACCGGCGCGCAGGCCAGTGGCGGCAAAAGCCAACACGCCGCACGATACAGCGACAGACACAATTTTCCAGCGCGGTGGCATCCGCTGCAGCAGCGTTGTCAAAACCGACACGCAGGCAACCGCCACCATGGTGAGATACGCCACGCGCGGAAACAACTCGACCTGCTGCAGTTGCGCTGCGGTGCCTGCCACCCAAGCCAGAAGAGCCGGAAAAATCAGCCGGCCAACCCTGAAACCCTCCGATTTACCCACTCACAAATACGCGGGCGGCGCTTGGAAGGCAAAACCCTGGCGTTCAAGAAACTGCGCCAACTGAATGGTTTTCAAATCGCCAAACATCGGGCCGATGATTTGCACACCAATGGGCAGGCCGTTGCTGTCTGGCCCGGTGGGGATGACGGTGGCAGGCAACAATGCCACGCCGGCGAGGCCGGCCCAGAACATTTGATTGAAATACGGCTGCGCGACGCCGTCAACAGCGACCGTGCGGCTGCCGAAGTTGCTGTGGTCATGTGCGAATGCGCTGGTGGGCATGATGGGTGTGACCATGAAGTCGAAGTCTTTGAAGAATTCGTGCCAGGCCCAGCGCAATTTGGCGCGCGCTTCGTTCAGGGTTGTCCAGCCATGCACGCTGATGGTCTGGTCGCGCAACATTCGGGCGCGCTCGCTTTTGTCATCGGGCGCCAGCGCTTGCGCGCGGGCCGCGAGTTTGTCAAAGGCCGGTTGCGGCAAACGCGAGGTCATGGCGGCTCTGAGCAAACCGCGAAACACTGAGTAGCTGTGTTCAGCAGTGAAGGCAGGGCGCGCTTTTGCATCGACGAAAGCACCCGCTTTCGACAAAGCCAGCGCGACTGCCTCAACGCGCCCTTGAACATCGACCGATGGCGGGCACAACGGGTCTGTGTGCCATACGCCGACACGCAGGCTGGACACCGGTTTTGCCAAACCACCCAACACCGGCAACGCACTGGCAGCGTCTATTTCATCTGGCCCGGCAACCAAGCGCAGGGCCAACTCAAGATCGGCTGCAGAGCGCGCCATCGGGCCCACCACCGCTATGTCAACGGTTGTGCGTGTGTCGCCCAGGCTGTGCCCGCGCGAGGGCACCAAATCCCAACTCGGTTTGTGGCCGAAGACGCCGCAAAAATGGGCCGGGTTGCGGATGGAGCCGCCGATGTCGCTGCCCATTTCCAGCCCCGTCAGGCCCGCCACCAGCGCCGCTGCCGCGCCACCCGAGGAGCCCCCCGGTGTGCACGAAGGGTTCCACGGGTTATTCGTGGTGCCGTAAATCTCGTTGTAACTCTGGAAATCGCCCAGGTCGATGGGCACATTGGTTTTGCCGAACACAATCGCCCCGGACGCGGCAAGGCGTTGGACGGGCAAAGCGTCTGCGGCGGCGATGTTGCCCTGCATCGCCGGAATGCCCCAAGTCGTGGGCAGGCCTTTGAGGTTGTAAGACTCCTTCACCGTCATTGGCAAGCCATGCAGCGGGCCCCAGTCTTCGCCCCGCGCGAGCGCTACGTCGGCTTGGTCGGCTCGGGCGCGCGCATGTTCGCGCTGCTGCACGACGATGGCGTTGATGGCGGGGTTGAACCGGTCTACCCGGTCGAAGTACAACTCAAGCAATTCACGCGACGCGACGCGGCGGGATTTGATGCTGCGCACAAGCTCAGTGGCGCTGCGAAAAGGCATGTCTGACATGGCGGCTTCCTTTAAATCTTGGCTTACCTTGTGCTGATCCTGGGTTGAACCTGTGCTGAACCTGCAGGCCGGGTTTCAAGTATCCCACTTGGCCGCCGTGCGCTGCCAGATCAGGCTTTTACATAACAGGCCGTCGCGTCCAGTATGGCCTTGCGGCGGGTCTGGCGGTAGGCGTCTGAATCGCCATTGAGCCCAAAGACCGCTGAAAAGCTGGCACGGTTGGAGGTGAAGTGAAAACACATGGCGATGGTGTTGGCGTAGACATCCAAAGCGGCAAGGTCTTGGCGCATGGCACCGCTGGTTTTGCCGCGCGCAAAAATGCGCTCGACTGCGTTGAGTCTGATGGCATTGGTGCGCTGGATGCTCGACGGTTTGCGCAGGCTGGCCGCATCACGCAGGTTTTCCTGCATCACCAGGTGGACAAAATCGGGGTTGTCGGCGTGGACATCAAAAGCATCGCCGGCAAAGGCGATGATCGCCTGCAGGGGCTCCAACCGCTCCCAAGCCAATTCGTCGTCGCGCCGGATGGAAATAAACCCATAGGCCAAAACCGCCTCATACAAACCCTCTTTGCTACCAAAATGGTAGTAATTCCATTTCCATTTCAATAGTGCCATAATTATGAAATCAAATCAGCAAGGATTTCATGATGGCCAGAATTGCTCGCGGGAATGAAGCTGTTGACAGTGCGATGCAAGTGATTGCCAACGCGGTAAGCGTCCAGCAGTTGCGCCAAGCGCAGGCGGTGGTGCTGCCATTGCAATATTCAATGAGCCT
>JANOYE010000189.1:0-7748 GCA_031428695.1 Rhodoferax sp.
TGCACCGGCACTTGCGCCCACAGCTCGGCTTCGGCGGTCAATTCCACGGCATCATGCCGCCAACTCACGCCCCAGGTCAACGCCGCCACCAGCAAGGCGTGGGCGATGATCGCCAAACCAAACGCGCGCAGAAAACCCGGCACCGGCGGCGGCGCGAATTCGAGGCGTTGCGCGGCAGCGGTCATGGCACTAATTGGGCGTATTTACCAGCTGCACCGACAGCCCCACGCGCTGGATGCCGGCGCGCTGTAACACGTCCATCACCTTGACGACGGACTCGTACTTGGCGCTTTTGTCGGCGCTGATGACAACAGCTGTGTTGCCGGAGGTTGCCGCTAAAGCGGATCCAGCAGGCGCAGCTTTGTCGCTTTTCGGCGGGATGGGCGGGATGGGCGGGTTGGCAGGCTTGGCGGCTGCAACTTGCGCCGCTTTGACCGACTTCACCAAATCTTTGAGTGTGACTGGCGTCGTCTGCTCCTGGCTTTTGAGGGTCAACGCCTCGTCTTTGCCAATGATGATTTGAATCACCACATCCGGCGCTTTGGCGGCACGGCCCATGCTTGGCAACTCGATCATGCTCGGCGCGATCAAGGGCGCGGTGACCATGAAGATGATCAGCAGCACCAACATGACGTCGATGAACGGCACCATGTTGATTTCATTGATGGAGCGCCTTCCGCGCCCTCGGCTTACAAGTGCTGGCATGGCCACGCTCCGACAATGAGAGAGCAATTTTCCGCCGGGCCGCCCCAAGGTTCCGGAACGGTGGCGACGCCAAAATTAGCCCCCTCGGGGGGCAGCGCAGTACACCCAGTGACAAGCGTGGGGGCCATGTTATCTGCCCGACGGGGACTGGGCGCTTACGTTGCGTTGCAGGATGTTGGAAAACTCTTCGATGAAGGTTTCCAACTTGATCGCCACGCGGTCGATGTCGCGGGCGAAGCGGTTGTAGGCGACCACGGCAGGAATGGCGGCAAAGAGGCCGATGGCGGTGGCGACCAGAGCCTCGGCGATGCCTGGCGCGACGGTGGCGAGCGTCACTTGCTGCAAAGAGGCCAGGCCTGTGAAGGCGTGCATGATGCCCCACACCGTGCCAAACAAGCCGACATAAGGCGAGACCGAGCCGACGGACGCGAGGAACGACAAGTTGCTGTCCACCACGTCCATCTCACGCTGGAAACTCGCCCGCATGGCGCGGCGGGCGCCATCCATCAAGGTCGAGGTGTCGGTGATGCGGCGCTCGCGCAGCTTCTGAAACTCGCGCATGCCGCTGGCGAAGATGCGCTCCATCGGCCCGCCGCTGCGGGCATTTTTGGCGGCGGCCGCAAACAAGTCATTCATGCTGGTGCCCGACCAAAATTCACGTTCAAAAACTTCATTCAGGTCTTTGACTCGCCGCAAGGCAAACAGTTTCCGGAAAATCGCCGCCCAGCTGGAAATTGACACCACCACCAGCAGCAGCATCACGGCCTGCACCACGATGCTGGCGTTCAGCACCAACTGCAAAATAGACAAGTCCTGATTCATGGTTGCGTGTTCACTATTTCGTTTTCATTCTTCTTGATTGATTGCCTGTGCGTCAAGCCAACAAGGCTTGAAGGCGCTCAATCGCAATTTTTAACTCAGACTGGGCGCTGGCCGTTGAAAAACGCACAAAGTTACCTGTCTGCGCCACACCGAAGTCGCGCCCAGGCGTCACGGCCACATGGGCGCGGCGCATCACTTCGAATGCGAAGTCCCAGCTGTCTTTGAGGTTCGTGCCAAACTTTTGGTTCAAACGCTGGCAGGCTTGCGCGCAATCGGCCCAGGCGTAAAAGGCGCCGTCTGGCGCCACCGGAACAGTCAAACCGAGGCTGCTGAGGGCGGGAATGAAGTAATCCCGCCGAGCTTTGAATTCGGCCCGGCGCCGTTCAAACTCCAGCAGGCTCGCAGATTCAAAGCAGGCCATCGCCGCATGTTGTGCCACCGTGCTCGGGCAAATGAACAGGTTTTGCGCCAGGCGTTCGACGACTTCGACCAGGCTTTGCGGCACGACCAGCCAGCCCAGGCGCCAGCCGGTCATGCTGAAATATTTGCTGAAGCTGTTGATGCTGATGACCTCTTCGCTAAGCGCCAGCGCCGTCTGGCCATATTGCGCGTCGAAACTCAAACCGAGGTAGATTTCATCGACCAAGGTGATGCCGCCTCGGGCGTTGACCAAGTTATGAATGCGGCGCATCTCATCGGGATGAATGGAGGTGCCTGTTGGGTTCGAGGGTGACGCCAACAACACGCCGCGTGTATTCGCGTTCCAGGCCGCTTCAACTTTGGCGGCGCTGAGCTGAAACCGCTCTGCCGCCGTCGTGGGGATGAGCACCGCGTTGCCGTCTGCTGCGCTGACAAAGTGGCGGTTGCAAGGGTAACTCGGATCCGGCATCAAAATCTCGTCGCCTTTATCGATCAACGCCAGGCACGCCAAGTGCAATGCCGCCGAAGCGCCTGCGGTGACGATGATCCGGTTGGCGCCGACTTTCACACCGAAGCGGGTTTGGTACCAGTCGCTGATGCGCTCGCGCAAGGCGGGCAGCCCAGTCGCCTGGGTGTACTGCGTGGCGCCGTTGCGGATGGCGCGTTCAGCCGCTTCGCGTACCAAGGGCGCAGCGGTGAAATCGGGTTCGCCAATGTTGAGGAACACCATGGGCGAATCGGTGTGGGCGGCAGCGCGGCCAATCTCTGCGGCCGCCTTGGCGACCTCCATCACATAAAAAGGTTCGATGCGTTGCGCGCGGTTTGAGATTCTCATGAAGGTGGCGAGCCGCGTTCAAGCCTTGCGCGCATGTGCGTTCGCGCGCCCGCGGTCGGCCTGGACTTCTTGCGGACGCAGCTCGGGGGCCAAGGCGTTGAGCACGGCGTTCACGTATTTGTGCCCATCTGTGCCGCCAAACTCTTTCGCCAGTTCGATGCATTCATTCAGCGCAACGCGCCAGGGCACATCAAGGCAATGCTTGAATTCGTAGACGCCTATCCATAGGATGCCGCGCTCGATGGGGGAGATTTCACCCATCTTGCGGTCGAGTTTGGGCAATATGAGCGCGTCCAACAGCGCTGCTTCTTTGGCGCAGCCGCGCAATAGAGCTTCAAAATGCAAGGCGTCTGCCTTGCCAAAGCCAGCCAAATCGCGGGTGAACGTGTCGATGTCGTCCAGCTCGTTTTTGCCGATCAGCAGTTGGTACAAAGCCTGCAGCGCGAATTCACGCGAACGCGAGCGGCTCGATTTGCTGCCCGCCTTGCGTGCGCCGGTGCTGGTAAGACCGGTGCGTGATTGGCGGGGCGGGCGCGTTTTGCCGCTGACGGGCAGGGGTTCACTCATTAAATTTCTTCCTATATGTCTTCTAAGAGGTTGGCCATCTCGACGGCAACGCGGGCGGCGTCGCGGCCTTTGTCAGTTTGCCTCGCCACCGCTTGCTCAAGGTTTTCGGTGGTCAAGATCGCGTTGGCGATGGGCAATTGATAGTCCAGCGCTACGCGGGTGACCGCTGCGCCTGATTCATTGGCGACCAATTCAAAGTGGTAGGTCTCGCCGCGGATGATGCAACCCAGTGCAACCAACGCGTCATAACGCGACTTTTCCGCCATGGCCTGCAAAGCCACGGCCACTTCCAGCGCGCCCGGCACGGTGACAAGGTCAATGTTTTTTTCATGCACGCCCAGGGCCAGCAGCTCGGCTTTGCAGGCGGCAAAGAGCGCATTGGTCACGGGCTCATTGAAGCGCGCTTGAACAATGCCAATGTGCAAGGGCCTGCCGTCGAGCCGGTCACTTTTTGGATCTGGGGTGCCTTTGTCTGCGCCAAACATGGTGTGTGTACTCTCGCCGTTGATATGAAAATTGAGGTTATCTGGAAACGTAACCGACGATGTCAAGCCCATACCCGGTCAGGCCCGGGCTCGGCCTTGGGCTGCCCATCAGTGTCATTTTGCGCACGCCGCATTCGCGCAAAATCTGTGCGCCAATGCCGTACGTGCGCAGATCCAGGCGCCCGCGCTCGGGGCCGTGGCTGGGGCGCGCTGTGCCCTCGAATTGGGCCAACAACTGCTCGGCGTTTTCCGTGCAATTGAGCAGCACCACAACGCCACGCCCTTCCTTCGCAATGTGCTGCAAGCTGGCGTCTAGGCTCCAGGAGTGCATGGCGCGGTTGACTTCCAGCGCGTCAAGTACCGAGAACGGCTCGTGTACGCGGGCCGTGACGGTGTCTTCAGCGCCCCATTGGCCTTTGACCAAGGCCAAATGTACGCCCTTGGCCGTGGTGTCGCGAAAGGCGTGTGCCGTGAATTCGCCAAAGGCAGTTTTCATGGCGCGCGTGCCCAGTTTTTGCACCAGAGACTCGGCGCGGCTGCGGTGTTCGATCAGCGCCGCAATGGTGCCGATCTTGAGCCCATGCGTTGCTGCAAACACCTGCAAATCAGGCAGGCGCGCCATCGTGCCGTCGTCTTTCATGATCTCGCAGATCACAGCCGCTGGGGTACAACCCGCCATGCCCGCCAGGTCACAACCCGCTTCGGTGTGGCCGGCGCGCATCAACACGCCGCCGTCCACGGCCTGCAGCGGAAAGATATGGCCGGGCTGCACCAAATCGGCGGGTTTGGCGTCTTTGGCCACAGCAGCTTGAACGGTGCGGGCACGGTCAGCGGCGGAAATGCCGGTGGTGACGCCTTCGGCCGCCTCAATCGACACGGTAAATGCCGTGCCTTTCTTGTCGCCATTGCGAGCGGCCATGGGTGGCAGCTGCAGGTGGGCGCAGCGTTCGCGGGTGAGGGTAAGGCAAATCAAACCGCGACCAAACCGCGCCATGAAATTGATGGCGTCGGCCGTCACGTGGTCCGCCGCCAAAACCAGGTCGCCTTCGTTCTCGCGGTCTTCCTCGTCAACCAAAATTACCATGCGGCCAGCCCGCATGTCGGCCACGATGTCCTCCACTGGGGAGATGCCGGGCAAACCGGCGGTAGTTGTGGCGTGCGCGGTCGTTACTGACCGAAGTGTGGAAGTGCTCATGCGGATTCCTTTTGAAGCATGCGCTCAACATACCGCGCGATCAGGTCAATTTCGAGATTGACTTTTGCCCCGGCCTTTAACTTGCCAAGCGCTGTGTTTTGCACGGTGTGCGGGATCAGGTTGATGCTGACGAGGCAGGTGCCGTCGCCATTTGTTGAACTGGCTGAACTTGGCAAATCCTCAACCTGGTTCACCGTGAGGCTGACACCATTGACAGTGATGGACCCTTTGAAGGCGAAAAATTTGGCCAGTTCCCGAGGTGCCGAAACTTGCAGCAGCCAGCTTTCACCCACCGGCTCAAAACGCGTCACTGTGCCGACGCCATCCACGTGGCCCGAGACGATGTGGCCGCCAAGGCGGTCTTGCGCGCGCAAGGCTTTTTCAAGATTGACCGGGCCGAGTTCGACCAGGCCCGCAGTTCTGGCCAGTGACTCGGCGGAAACATCGACCCGGAACTCGTTTTTGGCAGTGTCAACGACGGTGGCCGTCATGCAAGCGCCGTTGATGGCAATGCTGTCGCCCAGACCGATGTCATCCACGTAGCCAGGCGGGCAAACAACCACAAGCTGCTTGCCGTGCGATAAAGAGCTGCCAAGGGCGTGAACAGCGTCGATGCGCCCCACGCCGGTGATGATTCCGGTGAACATGGGGGTATTTTCGCAGGGAATTGGTTTGTCTAGTGGCGGGCCGCAGCGCAAACGCCGATAAGTTCCTAAAACTGGTCTCGTCCGGCCACCCGAGCCAACAGCCGTAAGTCTGGCCCGACCATGGCGGTTGATTTGAATTCCAGCGGCAGGGCTTGGCTTAACTGCGTCAATGGACCGAAATTAGCCATATCCCGGCCCTGGCCTAACAGTTTTGGGGCCAAGTAAACAAGGAATTCGTCCACCAAGCCCTCTCGGACCAAAGAGCCGTTGAGTTTGTGACCGGCTTCGACGTGAACTTCATTCACTTCACGGGCCGCCAAATCAGACATCATCGCGCGCAGATCGACTTTCCCCTCATCGGCTCCGCTGGCTGACGCTGCCTGCGGCATCAGCACGACGGTGGCGCCACGAGCTTCAAGCGCGGATTTCTTTTCAGGATCTGCCTGCGCGCAGTAGATGAATACTTTTCTCTTTGGCCCAAGGAGCTTGGCAACCATAGGTGTTTCAAGTCGGCTATCGACCACCACCAAGTGAGGTTGCCGTTCCGTATCGACCAATCGCACGTCCAGTGAAGGATTGTCCTCCAGCACGGTGCCGATGCCAGTCAACACCGCACAAGACCTGGCACGCCAAGCGTGCCCATCCGCGCGGGCGGGCTCAGAGGTTATCCACTGGCTTGCCCCATTCTCAAGTGCCGTCTTACCGTCTAGAGATGCAGCCACTTTGAGGCGAACCCAGGGTGTTTTTCGGATCATCCGGCTGAAAAAGCCGATGTTGAGTTCGCGCGCGTCCTGCGCACCTTCTCCCACTTGTACCTCCACTCCTGCCGCACGCAACCTGGCGAACCCCTGGCCAGCGACCAAGGGATTGGGGTCTTCCATGGAGGCAACCACCAGCCGAATGCCTGCTGCAATCAGTGCCTCACAACAAGGGCCTGTGCGTCCGTGGTGGGCGCAGGGTTCAAGCGTCACAAAGGCAGTTGCGCCAAAAGTCGAGTGCCCGCGCGCGGTAGCGTCTCGAATTGCCATGATCTCAGCGTGAGGGCCACCGGTTTTATGGGTGAACCCTTCCCCAATAACCAACCCGTTCACGCTCACGATGACGCAGCCAACGGCGGGGTTTGGAGGCGCAAGATTGCGGTTTTGAGTTGCGAGGAGAAGCGCGCGGTCGATCACAGTGGGCAAATGCAGGGCGGTGGGAGTTGAGGGTGATCTTACCGTTTGGCGGTTTGACCTGACCGGTCGTCTGACGCCGGTGGCTTATCGATCCAGGCCGAAATAGACTCCAAACCATGAAAATTCGCCAAACTGGCTTTACGTTGATTGAGCTGATGGTCGTGGTTGCGATCGCGGCCATCTTGGTGTCTATGGCGGTGCCGAGCTTCCAAAGCTTGCTAGCCAGACGCGCTGCTACTGCAGCGGCGGACAGTTTGGTGAGCGACATGACCTTGGCGCGTTCGGAGGCCCTGAAGCGATCGGCGGCGGCCACTGTTTGCCGATCAACCGATGGCCTCACGTGTTCAACTGTGTTCGGAAGCTGGCATGTTGGGTGGCTGGTTTTTATCGACATGAATGGCAATGGCACTAATTTGGATGCAGGTGGCGTGGTTGATGCGGGTGACACGGTCGTTCGAGTGCAGCAGGGGCTGTCTGGCATTGCAACTATCCTGGACGACGTAGCGGCCAACCCAAAAAAATTCGTCAGATATGACCCTAACGGACGCGCGCGAGGGATGAATCAAACTTTCAGTGTCGTGCCAAGCGGCGCGGCATCAACAGGGGCAACGGGCACAACCCGGCTCGTCTGCATTTCGATCACTGGGAGGCCGTCTTTGAGGGCGACGGGGGAAACAGCATGTTTATGACGTCACGGCGCGACGGTGTTAATCGGTCTCGGTCTGGCGTTGCGAAACGGCAGTTGGGCGTTTCATTGATTGAGGTGCTGGTGTCGGTCGTGATTGCCGCCATCGGACTGCTCGCATTGGCTGGTGTGAATGCAACGTCAGTCAAATACACTAAATTGTCGCAATACCGAGGCACCGCCACTTTGCTCGCTACCGACATTGGCGAGCG
>JANOYE010000190.1:0-16202 GCA_031428695.1 Rhodoferax sp.
GCTGAAATGCCCCACTGATCCACCCTGCCAGGGGGCCATTTCCAGTCGTCTGGGCTACCAGCCACATAACTGTCGTCCACCTGCTCCACATCAGCGGTGTATTCGATGACAAAACCCGCCGGGCCGACGAAATAGTTGAAAACGTTGTCACCGGGCCCATGCCGTCCCGGCCCCCACTCGATGCCGTAACCCGCGTCTTTCATGCGCCCGCCGCCCCGCATGACCGACTCCAGGCTGGGCATGACAAAGGCAATGTGATTGAGGCAATTGTTGTCGGCGTCGGCCAGCGCAATGCTGTGGTGGTCGCCGCTGGGCTTCATCGGGATGCGTATAAAGGCCATGATGCGGGTGCGATCCGACAGCTTGAAACCCAAGGCGTTTTCGTAGAACGGCAGGCCTGCCGCCACGTCGTGGCTGTTCAGTACCGCGTGGGCCAAGCGCATGGGTTTGTCTTTGTGGCCTGCCGTATCACTGTGGCGCGCATCGCCCCAGACAAAACGCAGTACCCGGCCTTGCGGGTCTTGCACCACCACACCGACGCCGCCACCGGGCTCGTCAATGGCGTGTTGCGGCGCCAGCACGATGCCGCCGTGCAGGGGCACCCGCGAGGCAATCTGATCCAGCGCTTGCGCCGAGGTGGTTCTGAAAGTCACCATCCGCAACACAGGTTTTTCGCTGGGAGTCAGGCTCAGCAGATGATGGTCCACCCCTGTGCCACGCAGGAAGACACTGCCATTGTGGCGGGCTGCCACGGTGAGGTTCCAGATCTGGGTATAAAAATCTTCGGCAGCGGCTACATCGGGCAGGCCGATTTCGACACTGCGCAGGGAGGCAACGAGAGCTTCTGTCATAGGGGATTCACTGGGTAGGTTGCGCCGGTTTCATCCAGCATTCGCAGCGAGGCCGCTTGGCAACGGCCGCCCCAGAAAACGGCTGGCATTCGAATGCAGCAACAACTGTTGGGTCGCGTCATCAAAACCGGCCAGCTCAATCGATGAAACCGGTCTGTGGTCGTGGAAACTGAAGGGGTAATCAGTACCCATCATCAATTGTGTCGCCCCGAATTTCAAAACCAGATGCTTAAGTGTGGGCGTGTCGAACACCAAAGTGTCGAAAAACAGCTTGCGCGCCTGTGCTGTCGGCGAATTGACGATGCCATCCTTCAAAGCTGGAAAAACCGCCCAAGCTTGTTCGAGCCTGGGCAACAACATCGCCAAAGTGCCACCGCCATGGCTGAAAGCGATGCGCAGTCTGGGTCGGCGTTCGATCAAATTTGTGGTCAGGGTGGCAGGCATGGGCGGGCGCCATCGACGGCCAATCCGCAGGCACGGCGGCGCCGGAGGTAATGCGGAAAGTTCTCCGGGATGACGTGGGCGTGTGTGTCAACACCACAAAGGCATTTCAAAAGCGTTCTTTCGGGTGGTGAATGATTCAGTCCGTCGTGGAGAACACTTCCACAAATTTTTCCAAGGGCATTGTACGAACACCCCAACCCCAGACGAAGAATCGCTGAATTCTCAGCTTCGCGCCGGGGTGGCAGAAGGTCTCATGGCGTCGCCCATGCGCGATCCAACGTCGGCACCCTCAGTTAAGCTGCTTTTGTTTGCTACATTTATGATAGCTATACATTGTTATTTCATGTGACTTAGCGCTTAAAGACACTAAAATTTCAAGTGCAAAGAAGAAAATTCACTTGATAATTAATATACGTGTTAACTGTACTCCAGCGCCACTTCCACCGTTGGATTCGCGCTTTCTTCTAGCCTTTCCACCTTCAAGCCGCGCACGGGCCTGGTTGGGCGACTGGTTCGAATTGCGCGACCGCCCAAGCAACGCGTGTGTGAAACATCTGCGCGGGGAGTTTGGGCACCTGCGAACCCAGCCACCAAGTTTTACACTCCCTCATGGACACTTATTTGGTAGGCGGTGCGGTTCGCGACGCCTTGCTCGGGCTGCCGGTGAACGACCGGGATTGGGTTGTGGTGGGCTCTTCGCCTGAGCAGATGGTGGCTCAAGGCTTTTTGCCGGTAGGCCGCGACTTCCCGGTTTTTCTGCACCCCATCAGCCACGAAGAATATGCACTGGCCCGAACGGAGCGCAAGACCGGGCCGGGTTACCGTGGCTTCGCCATACACGCCGCGCCAGGGGTGACGCTTGAAGAGGACTTGGCGCGGCGCGACATCCGCATCAACGCGATGGCCTACGCAGCGAGTCCCGCCGAGTTCTTGCAGCAAGACACGACCCCCAAATCGCTGAAACTGGATCCGACGCGGCTGATTGATCCCTTTTGCGGGCAGGCAGACCTGCAAAGCAAAGTGCTTCGCCACGTCTCTCCAGCATTTCGCGAAGACCCGGTTCGCATTCTGCGGGTGGCACGTTTCAACGCGCGGTTCCCGAATTTTTCTGTCGCCCCTGAAACCCTGGGTTTGATGCGCGAGATGGTGGCCAGCGGCGAAGTGAATGCCCTGGTGCATGAACGGGTGTGGCAAGAGCTGTCCAAAGGGCTGATGGCAGCCCAACCTTCCAAGATGATGGGTGTGTTGGTGCGCACTGGCGCCCTGCACCATGTGTTGCCGGCCTTGCTACCTGGCGTTGACACAGAATTTCTGGTGCTCGACGCTGCGGCACAGGCGGGTGCGAGCCTGGCCGTGCGGTTTGCCTGCTTGATGAGCCATTTTGAGCCTGACCCGGCGTTGATGCGCCGCATTCCGTCTGCCTGCACCGAGCTTGCCGCCTTGTGGGCACGTGAGCATGAGCATCTCTCCGAATTTAAGCCAATCGCTGACGCTCGGGCTGATTTCGATGCAGATGGCAATAGGGGTGGTGTTGCTGGCACAGTTGCTCAAGACCTGATGCAGCTGTTTGAACGCTGCGACGCCTTTCGCAAGCCAGGCCGCTTTTTTGAATTGCTGCAGTGCTGTGGCCTGCTGCGAGGCATGGACACCCGCCAGCTCAATGGCGCGTTGCGGGCAGCGAAAACCGTCACTTCTCAACAAGCCTTGATGGGTTTTGCCGCCAATGGCCGCCAGGGAATAGACGCCAGCGGCCCGGAAATCGCTACGGCCATGCGCCTTGCACGCGTTGCGGCAGTGGCGCGCTTTCTAGCCTAGGGACCGAAGCAAAAGCGAGGCAAAAGCGGGGGCAGTCCTAGGGCCAACCCGCAATAGCCAAGCATTTGCCCGAATTGACAAGTTTTTCCCCGTGTGCGATCCTTTGAACTGATTTCAATTGTCATACCATCACACCATTCAACACCCTTCACAATGAACAGGAGACTCCCATGTTGCCCATGAAATCCACCGGCGTTACACGCCGCAGTGTCAACGTTTTGGCCGCCGGCGTGGCCGCGCTTGGATTGGCTTCGGTGGCACGCGCCCAAGGCGCCATCACGCTGCACGGCGCGGTGCAGTTCGCCGACGACCACGCCTTCAACCGGGCCCTGGTCCGCTTCGAGGAACTGGTCAAGAAATATTACGGCAAACCGGTCAACTTTGTGCTGCACAAAAACAGTGAGTTGGGCCTGGAGAAAGATTACTTCGCCTACATGAACCAGGGCAAGGCGGTGGACTACGCCATTGTCTCGCCGGCCCACATGTCAACCTTCTCGAAGGCGGCGCCTTTCATTGACGCGCCTTTCCTGTTCCGTGACTTGGCCCACTGGAACAAGGTGCTCGACGCTGACCTGCTGAAACCCATCGCCGAGGAAGTGGCCCAAAAAGGTGAAGTGATGTTGATCGGTTATGCCGGCGGCGGTGTACGCAACATTTTTGCCACCAAGCCCGCGCGCAACCTGGCCGAGCTCAAAGGCCTGAAGGTGCGGGTGCAGGGCGCCCCGATCTGGACGCGCACCTTCAGCGCCATCGGCATGGCGCCCCAGGTGATTGCCTACAACGAAATCTACAACGCCATTCAAAACAAGGTGATCGAAGCCGGTGAAAACGAGGCCGCAGGTGTGGAGGCCATGAAGTTCAACGAGGTCGCGCCGAACATCAACCTGACCAACCACGCCATCACCATCCGCCCGATTTGTTTCTCTTCCAAAACCTTCGCCAAGTTGCCCAAAGACCTGCAAGATGCGATTGTGAAAGCCGGCAAGGAAGCCGGTGCTTATGGTCGCGAGATCGAGTCTTCCGAAGACCAGAAGAAGCTCGACGCCCTGGAGAAAGCCGGCAAGCTCAAACAGGTGGCCTTTTCAGACCGCGCTGCCATGCAAAAACTGGTCGACCCGGTGATGGCGGCCTACGCCAAGGAAATTGGCGCCGATGTCATCTACGCCAAAATCACCGCGCTGAACTGATTGCCCTGTAACGCTGAATCCGGAGGGTGCCACACGGCCTCCGGATTTTTTTGCCCTGTTTCCCCATTTCCAACGTTATGACCAAATTTCTGGACCTCGTGCAGCGCCTGCTGACCTGGACAATGTCGCTATCGGTGGCCATCTTGCTGATTCCCGTGACGCTGCAGATCGTGGCGCGCTTCACCGAGATCATTCCGCGCTACATCTGGACCGAAGAGTTGAGCCGCTTTTGTTTCATTTGGATGGTGATGCTGGGCGCCATCGTGGCGGTGCGCGAGCGCCTGCACTTTGATGTAGACATCTGGACCAACCTGAGCCCGCGCCAGGACGCCCTGCTGCGCATGGTGTCGAATTTCTTCGTGTTGGCTTTCTCTGGCGTGATGATCTGGTGGGGCATCGAGTTCACCCAGTTCGGCTGGAACCAGACCTCTGAACTGGCCGACCTGCCGATGTGGCTGATTTTCATCGCCTGGCCCTTCGCCGGGTTGATTTGGGTGCTGTTTTTGATTGAGGCTTTTCTGCGCGACTACGGCCTCTACCAACGCAACGAAGCGCTCGCCCGCTTGGCGCCGCAGGAGGCGATATGACATCGGCCACACTCACGCCCGGCATGGCGGCCATCATCCTGTTTGGCACTTTTTTCTTCTTTCTGGCGATGCGGGTTCCGGTCGCGTTTGCGCTCGGGCTGGCGTCTTTGCCCATCCTCATGATCGAGCCGCGCCTGTCGCCGTTGGGGCTGTTCAATGAGATGTTCAAGGCTTACAACTCCTTCATCCTGCTGGCCGTGCCGTTCTTTTTACTCACCGCCAATTTGATGAACACGGGTGGCATCACCGACCGGCTGATGCGCTTGTCGCGCGCCTTGGTGGGCCATTTTCCCGGCGGGCTGGCGCAGATCAACGTGGTGTTGTCGGTGTTTTTCGCCGGCATTTCCGGCTCCTCCACCGCCGACGCCGCCAGCCAGGGCAAACTCTTCATTGAAGCGCAGGTGAAGGAAGGTTACGACAAGTCGTTCTCCATCGCCATCACCGCTGTGTCTGCCGTGCTGGCCGTGATCATTCCGCCTTCCATTTTGATGGTGGTGTGGGGCGGCGTCATCTCCACTTCCATCGGCGCCATGTACTTGGCTGGCGTGATACCTGGCTTGCTGATTGGCCTCGCGCAAATGGCCACGGTGCATGCTTATGCCAAGCGGCGAAATTACCCGGTCTACCCGCGCCAAGGTGCAGTGGAAGGGTTCAAGGCCTTGATCACGTCGATTCCAGCCCTGACAACGCCCTTTCTCATCGTCGGCGGCATTTTGCTGGGCTGGTTCACGGCAACGGAGTCGGCCGCCATCGCCGTCATTTACGCCGCCTTGTTGTCCACCTTCTATTACCGGGAGATGGACATGCGCAAGATGTACCAGGCCATCGTAGACACCGGTCGGCTGGCCTCGGTCGCGCTGTTTTGTGTCGGCACGGCTTCGGTCTTTGGCTGGCTGTTGGCGTATTACCAAATCCCCAAAGCGCTGCTTTCCAATGTGACGAGCTGGGGCCTGGGCCCGATTGGGGTGGGTTTTCTGATCGCCGGCGCGTTTCTGGTGGTGGGTTGTTTCCTTGACGCGATCCCGGCCATCATCATTGTGGGCACCACCTTGCAGCCGCTGGCTGCCTCGGTGGATTTGCACCCGGTGTCGTTCGCCATCATCGGCATCGTGTCCCTGGCTTTCGGCCTGGTCACGCCGCCCTACGGGCTGTGTTTGATGATCTCGTGCTCGGTGGCGGGCGTGCCGATGCGTTATGCGCTCAAAGACACCATGATCATGCTGATCCCGATGTTATTGGTACTGTGCGCCATCATCATCTGGCCAGAGATTCCGCTGCTGTTACCGCGTTGGGTGGCGCCGGAGCTGCTGAAATAAGCGCGGCCTGGCTGGGCCAGGCCAAGCGCAATCAGGCGTCTGTGCCGGGCGCCTTTTTCTTCACCAAGCCATAAATGATCAGCAGGATGACCGCGCCAATCACAGAGGCTATCCAACCTGCCGCGTCACCTTGTTTGTAGAGGCCCAGCGCGGCGCCGCCGTAACTGGCCAGAAACGAACCGGCGATGCCCAGCACCGCCGTCATGATCAGGCCCAGTTTGTCGTCGCCGGGTTTGATCGCCCGGGCGATAAAACCGACGATGATGCCCACAAACACGGTTCCAATAATTTCCATCATGGCTGAGTCTCCATTGTTGAGAATTTGATCCAGTGCGGCAGACAGTCCCGCTGCCAGCGCGCAATATACACCGCAGCTTGAAGATCAGGCAGGCGCACCCATGACCAGCGCCAGCGCCGCGAAATCTCCCACCCGCGGGCCCAATCCAGCGCTCACGATATTGCAGCCAGCCGTCAATGAAGGCAGTTTGCCGCGCACAAAACCCTGCAATCGCGGCAATAAAAACTCCCGGTGGTGCCAATAAACACTGCCACCCAAGCTGACCCGTTGCAGATCCAGCGTGGTGATGAGGTTGTACAACATGCGGCCCATGGCATCGCAAAGTTGGTTCACGATGGCCAGCGCGGCCCGGTCGCCCGACTCTGCGGCGGCAAACAACGCGGCCGCATCCGCAAAACCCTGCGCCTTGAACCGCCTGGGGATGGCGTTGCCGGCCACCAGCGCTTCCAAGTCGCCGATATTGCCGCAGCCGCACAGGGCATCGTCATTGCTGGTGACAAACATGTGGCCCGCATGGCCAGCATTGCCATTTTTCCCGCGCAACACGCGGCCATCCACACACAGGCCAACCCCAATGCCCGTGCTCCACGTGACATAGGCGCAGTGGTCGAGGGCCTTGCCGCCATCTTGCAGCGCGCCCCAGCGGCGTTCGGCCTCAAGCGATGAGATGCCGTCGTTTTCCACACGCACCCGGGAGAAATGCTGGCGCAACGGCGCTTCCAGCAAGGCGCTTTGCCAGTCGTTGGGCAAGCCGCGTTCGGGCCCGGCCAAACCGCCGCAAATATTGGGCGCCGCCAGTTCGACCAACCCGCTTTTGAGAACAAACGGGCCGCAGGACGACACACCCACGTGAGCGATGTCGCTGCACGCCAGCCCAGCTGCCGCAGCGCTCTGGTCAATCATGCGCAATATCTGGGCTGCTAACGCGTCGTTTGTGCCGCTCTTGGCCGTGGGCTCCACGCAGGTGCCAACCAGTCCCCGATGGTCGGCCATGCTGACGGCGACTTTTGTGCCGCCGATGTCAACGCAGGCCAAAGGCGCTGCGCCAGCGGGAAGGGCGATGGAAGGCGCGGTCGTAGGCAACATAGGGCTATCTGGCGGGGGCGGTTTGAATCTACAGCATGTGGCTGACCGCGCTGGCAATGAAACTCAGCACCAGGGTGGTCGCCAGCGGAAAATACCATTCGCGCCCGAACAGTTTGAAATGCAAATCGACCGGCAACTTGCCAAAGCCCATGCGGCGCAAAAACGGGCTGAAGGCGTTGATCAAGACCAAGGCCAGGAAGATGACGAATATCCAGCGCAACATGAGGGTGTTGATGTTACAAAGTGTGGGTGCGGTCACCGGCGGAAAAACCAATGGCTTGCCAGCGGTCGGCCGCATCTTCTGGGTTAGCCCGTTTTTCAAGGCCGATCACCTTGAACAACTCGCCCATTTCGTGCTCAGAAATTAGTTTTTGCGCCATGGCCTTATCTTGGAAAGACGCATTTTCCAGCAGTTCGAGCAAGCCGCAATTCATCAGAAAACGCGCCTGCGTGCAGTAGCCCAATACGTCGAAGCCCGCTTCCTGCGCCGCCAGCGCAATGCCAGTGAAGTTGACATGCGCCGTGATGTCTTTCTCGCCTGCGTCCACCAAGGGGTTTGCATCCGCCAGGTGCGCCCGGTGGCACATCACCGTGCCCATGTGGCGCTGGGGGTGGTAATACTCGTGCTCGGGAAAGCCATAGTCGATGAAGAATGCCGCGCCATGTTGCAAATGGTCAGCCAAGGTGCGCATGAACCCTTCCGCCTGCGGGTGGATTTCGGTCAGGTAATCGTGCGGGCCGTCAATTTCAATCGACGGGCGCAGAGGGGTGGCTTGATCACGCCAGCAAAAACTTTCACCTTCCATGGCGACGCCGCGTTCATGCCAGATGCCGCCTCGGCGCGCCAGCAATTTCACCGGCATGGCGTCCAACACTTCGTTGCCAATCACCACGCCCTGCATTTTCGGGGGCAACTGGTTCACCCAGCGAATCTTGTCACCAAACGCGGCCAGTTTGCCGCGTTGGCAGGCCCTGAGTGAGCCGGACAAATCAACAATGGTGTAACGCTGCCAAGCCACGCCACGCCGATCCAGCTCAGAGAGCAACTGTTGCGCCAACGCGCCCGAACCAGCGCCAAATTCCCAAATTTCATCGGTTTGGGTCGCGGCCAGCGCCTGCGCCAATTGCGCCGCCAAGGCGCGGCCAAACAGTGGCGTCATCTCTGGTGCGGTCACAAAATCGCTGCCTTCGCCCTTCACCCCGACCGGCATGGTGCCAAACTTGGCGCAGCCATGGGCGTAATAGCCCAGCTCGGGCGCGTACAAGGCCAGCGCCATGAAGTCGTCAAAGGCGATCCAGCCGCCGGCATGCCGAATGGCCGAAGCAATCTGCGCCTGCAGGGGGTTGGCTAAAATCGCGGCACTTTGCATTTGGCGGTGATTGTCCGCGATGCCACCCGAATGACCCCTACCGCAACCTCCACACCCGTCAAAACTGTGCTCGTCACCGGCGCGGCCAAACGCCTCGGCCGTGAGATTGCCCTGGCATTGGCCGAAAGCGGCTGGCAGGTAGCGGTGCACTACCGTAGCTCCGAAAAAGACGCTATTGAAACCGTAGCTGCTTGCGCAAGTTTTTCGAGACTTAGCGGCCTTTTTTATGCAGACTTGCAGAAGGAAAGCGACGTACGCGCCTTGTTGCCGCAAGTGATCGCCCATTTCGGCACGGTAGACGCCGTGGTCAACAGCGCCGCGCTGTTTGAACACGACACCGCATCCAGTTTCAGTTTCGCCATGCTGGACCAGCACATCCACGCCAACACAGGCGCGGCCATTCTCCTGGCGCAGGAACTGCACGCCCATGTGAAGTCGCGGGGGGCCAGCGGCGTTGTGGTCAATTTACTGGACCAAAAACTCTGGAACCCCAACCCCGATTTTTTCAGCTACACCCTCTCCAAAGCCGCGCTGGAAGCCGCCAACACCATGCTGGCCCTGGCCCTGGCGCCCCAAGTGCGCGTAGTGGGCGTCGCACCTGGCCTGACCTTGACCAGCCACCTGCTCAGCGATGAAAAGTTTCAGAAGTTGCACCAGCAAAGCCCGCTGGGGCGCTCGTCCACCGCGGCAGACGTGGCCGCCACGGTGAAATTCGCCCTGGAGAATTCTTCCATCACTGGCACCACGCTGCTGGTTGATGGTGGCCAGCACCTGATGAAGTTTGAACGCGATTTTTCGCTGATGTGATTGATCTAAGGCCCGACCCATGCACCCAGCGAAACACACCGCGAAAACTTCTTCAATAATCCCCCTGACGGGCGACCAGACCCTCACGCTCACCGGCCTGCGTTTTGACGCCAACCTGGGCATTCTCGATTCTGAAAAAACCGCGCCCCAGCCAATTCAAGTAGACGCAGAGCTGCGCCTGGGCCCGCAGCCGTTGCAACCGCGGGACGACGACATCCTCCATGTGCTGGACTACCGCAAGGTGCGCCGAATCATCATCGAGGAGTGCACAGCGGAACACGTGAACCTGCTGGAGAGCCTGATCGGCAAACTGGCCAACCGCCTGATGCAGCTGCCCGGCGTGTTGGGCGTGCGGGTGAAGATCGCCAAACTGGCGATTTTTGACGACTGCGAAGTGGCGATTCGGGTTGAAACCGGACAATGGTGAAACGTGAAACAGACAAAGGTGTTGTGATGGCAAACGTCGAACTCGAAACGCAAAAACTGGAAAAACGCCTGTGCCGCCAAGTGGGCCAGGCGGTCATGGAATACAACATGATCGAGGAAGGCGACAAGGTCATGGTGTGTGTGAGCGGCGGCAAAGACAGCTACGCCATGCTTGACATCTTGCTGAAGCTCAAGGCCCGCGCGCCGATCAACTTCGACCTGATCGCCGTCAACCTTGACCAAAAACAGCCCGGTTTCCCCGAGCACATCCTGCCGCATTATCTGCACGGCATCGGCGTGCCGTTTCACATCGAAAACCAAGACACCTACAGCATTGTCAAACGGGTGATCCCCGAAGGAAAAACCATGTGCAGCCTGTGCAGCCGCCTGCGCCGGGGCATTTTGTACCGCGTGGCCGATGAACTGGGCGCGACCAAAATCGCTCTGGGCCACCACCGTGACGATATGTTGCAAACCTTCTTTCTGAACATGTTTTTCGGCGGCAAACTCAAAGGCATGCCGCCCAAACTGGTGAGCGACGACGGCAAACACATCGTCATCCGACCGATGGCCAACGTGGCTGAAAAAGACCTCGTTCGCTGGGCGGCGCACCGCGCTTTCCCCATCATTCCCTGCACCCTGTGCGGCAGCCAGGAGAACTTGCAGCGCAAACAGGTCGGCATCATGTTGCGCGAGTGGGAAAAGAAGTTTCCGGGCCGCGTTGAGAGCATGTTCAGCGCTTTGCAAAATGTGGTGCCCTCACATTTGATGGACGGCAAACGTTATGACTTCAAGGGTTTGAAAACCACCGGCGTGGCCAGCGACGACGGCGACCTGGCCTTTGACCCGCCGAGCTTCCCTGAAACCTTTCGCGCGCAGCTGGGGGTGTTGGCCGCCTTGCCGCCTCTTGTGTCTGCTGCGTCTGTAGGGTCGCCCCTGCCGGTAGCCGCATGATCGAGCCGACCCGCATCATCGCCATCCGCCACGGCGAGACCGCCTGGAACGTGGACACCCGCATCCAGGGCCAGCTCGATATCGGCCTGAATGAAATGGGCCGCTGGCAGGCACACCGGCTGGCGTTGGCGCTGGCAGGCGAGCCGGTTGCCGCCATTTATTCCAGCGACCTGCTGCGCGCCTGGGACACGGCCATCTCCGTGGGCAACGCGGTCAGCCGCGACGTGACCACTGACGAAACTCTGCGTGAACGCGGCTTTGGCGTCTTTGAAGGCAAAACCTTCCAGCAGATCGCCGAGTTGTGGCCCGAGCAGTCGCACTTGTGGCGCAAACGAGAACCGGCCTTCGCGCCTGAAGGCGGCGAATCGCTGATCGACTTTCGCGTGCGCATCACCAGCGCGGTGGATCGCCTCGCGGCCAGCCACGCGGGCGAACAAATCGTGCTGGTGGCGCACGGCGGCGTGATGGACGTGCTCTACCGCGCCGCCACGCGCCAGGAGATCCAGGCGGCGCGCACCTGGGACTTGGGCAACGCCACCATCAACCGCCTGTTGTGGACGCCTGACGGCCTCGCCATCGTCGGCTGGGCTGACAACCACCATCTGGACGACACCACACTCGACGAATCCACGGCTTGAGCCGGGTAGATACCCCTGACACTTAGAGATGCCACTCAGCTAATTCAAGGCACGCTGGGGCAAAATTGCCGCATGAGCAAAGTCATCGTTTTTGCAAGCCCGCTGTTCTTGCTGTTGATCGCGATTGAGTTTTGGTGGAGCCGCCGTGTATTGCTGAAAACGAAAGCAGCGGGTTCAGCCGCCGCTGTAGCGCCGGTGGGTTACCGCCTCAACGATACGCTGGCCAACCTCAGCCTGGGCATGACCAGCCAGCTCTTTGGCGTGCTCACGCGCCTGGTGCTGGTGGGCATTTACGGCGCGGTTTACAACTCGGTCGCGCTTTTCCCCGACGCTGCGATTTGGTCCAGCTGGCAAGGCGCTTTGCTGGCCCTGGTGTTTTACGATTTCTGCTACTACTGGCAACACCGCGCCGGGCACGAGGTGGCGGTCATTTGGGCTGGCCACGTGGTGCACCACCAAAGCCAGACTTTCAACCTCGGAACGGCGCTGCGTCAACCCTCCACCACCTTCTGGGTGGGCTGGATTTTCTACCTGCCGATGGCCGTCGCCGGCGTGCCCCCGGCGCTGTTCGGCATCGTCGCACTGGTTGATCTGCTTTACCAATTCTGGGTGCACACCGAATACGTCGGCAAACTCGGCTGGTTTGACCGCTGGTTTTGCAGCCCTTCCAACCACCGCGTGCACCATGCCGTGAACGATGGTTATACCGATAAAAACTACGGCGGCATCCTGATCATTTGGGACCGCATTTTCGGCAGCTTCAAGGAAGAAGGCGCGCCCTGCATCTACGGCACCCGCAGCCAACTTAACAGCTGGAACCCGCTGTGGGCCAACTTTGAGGTCTATTGGGCCTTGTGGCAAACCAGCCGCAAACTGCCGCGCTGGCGCGACAAACTGATGGTGTGGTTCAAGCCCCCCGGCTGGGAGCCAGCTGATCTGGATGCGCGTCTGAAAAAGCCGGCTTTTGAGTTGCGCCAGGTCAGCACCTTTGACCCGCCCATGGGCCCCGGCCTGATGTGGTTTTCCGGCCTCAACTTCCTCGCGCTGCTGGGCGCGGTGCTGGCCGTCTTGTGGCATGCGGATGACATGTCGTTTATCCACGCCGCCGTGTGGACAACCGCCATCACCGCAGGCATGTGGGCGCTGGGTGCAGCCATGCAGGGGCGCCTCTCGCCCTGGCTGGCCGTGATGGTGCAGTCTGCCGCCTTAGCCACCGTCACCAGTGTCATGGAGCTCGTTCAATGGCACTACTTATTCAAACCGTTGACGATGGTGCTAGCTATTGTTTTTGTAGCTTTTTACGGGCGATATACGAGACTTGAAGGCCCATATTCCTTGCAGAATCGGCTGCGCGGCATATTGATCGCTGCGTTGGTGTTTTCAGCGCTGGGCGACGTGCTCTTGATGTTGCCAGGCAACTTTTTCATCCCTGGTTTGTTGGCCTTTTTAATCGCCCACCTGTGTTTCATCGCCCTGTTCCGGCAGACAACGTCGGCTGCCCGATGGTTCCCGAACCGCGTGGCGCTGCTGTGCACCTTGCTGGCTGGCGCAGCCATGTTCGCCTACGTGGCGCCGGGGTTGCGCGACCCGGTGCTGAAGGCTGCCGTTGCCGTTTATGCGTTGGTGATTTCGCTCATGGCAGCGCAAGCGATTGGCCGTGCCAGCGTGTTGCGCACTGAAGGCGCGTTGTGCGTCGCCGTGGGCGCCGGCATCTTCATGCTGAGTGATTCGCTGATTGCCATCAATCGGTTTGTGCAACCCATTGAGATGTCTGCTTTGTGGGTATTGGGCACCTATTACACAGCTCAAGTTTTGATCGTTGCCAACGTTTTAACGCCGCCTGCGCGGCAGTAATTTTGCGTTCTGGCTACAACCCGCCAGTGCGGGATGACGGAAATTCGATGTCCAGCCCGACGAACAAGGACTCCCTGGGCCGCTGCTCTTCGGGCGTAAACGCCGAGACGTGCCCGTCGTGGGTCAACGCCTCGTTGGGCAAAGGCTTGCCCAGGCCGAAGCCCTGCAATTCGTCACAACCCATCGTGCGCAGCAGGTTGATCTGGCTCTCGGTTTCCACGCCCTCGGCATTCACCCGAATGTCCAGCGCATGGGCCATGGAAATGATCGAGCGCACGATCACGCTCACCTTGGCGTTGCTGTCCAGGTTGCTGGTGAAAGCGCGGTCGATCTTCACTTTGGCAAACGGGAAACGCCACAAATAGGCCAGGCTTGAATACCCGGTTCCGAAGTCGTCCATCGCCAGCCCAATGCCGGCCTGCGTCAATTCATTGAGCACACGGCTCACTTGCTCGGTGTTATTGACGAGCAGCGACTCGGTGATCTCCAGCCCAAGCCGTTTGGCTGGCAGCCCGGATTCCTGTAACGTCTCCGTGATGTAGGCGACCAGTTTGGTGTCGGCAAACTGGGCGGGCGATATGTTGACTTGCACCGTCAATGACGCCGGCCAGGAAACGGCGTCCCGGCAAGCCTGGCGCAGCACCCATTGCCCGATCTTGCCGATCAGCCCGTACTCTTCGGCCAAGCCGATGAATTCGACCGGAGAAATCAGGCCGCGCGTGGGATGTTGCCAACGCAACAGCGCCTCGTAACCCACCAGGGTGTGCGCGTCAGATTCATACAGCGGCTGGTAATGCACTGCAAGTTGCCCACTCTCAATGGCAACGCCGAGATCTCGAACCAATTCACGCCGCAGTTGTAGTTTGACGTCCATTTCCGCGTCGTAAAACGTGAAATACCCGCGTGCGGTTTCTTTCGCCCGGTACAGCGCCAGGTCTGCTTTGGCCAGCAGGTCTTCGGCGCCCTTCACTTCCGGCCCATGCATCACGATGCCAGCGCTGCCGCCAAAATTGAACAGAATGCTGCCAATCGACAAGGGTTCGCCCAGCCGCTGCAGCAAGCGGTGGGCCATCGAGGCGACGACGGCCCTTTTCTCAACGTTCATCAAGAGCACGGCAAATTCGTCACCGCCCAGGCGGGCGACAAAATCACCGGCCCGCACCGACTCAGTGATGCGGTGCATGGCCTCGCGCAACGCTTGGTCCCCCGCTGCATGGCCGAGGGTGTCGTTGATTTCTTTGAAATTATCCAGGTCAATGCACACCAAGGCAAACGGCGGTCCGCCCTCGCGAAAGTGCTTGACCGCCGCGTGCAGCTCCAAATTAAAGCTGACCCGGTTCATCGAACCGGTCAACGGGTCGGCATGCGCCAGTTCCTGGTATTTGGCCCGCGACTTGCGGACGCTGCGCAAACGCAGCCAAGACTGGTAGAACCCAATTCCCATGAACAACAACAAGAAGCCGCCCACCAGCGCCACCACACGCGCAAAACTGGCTCGCGTGGATGCTGCCAACTCGGTCTGGTCAACGTAAACCTCCACCACACCCTGAACCACTCCGCCCTTGACCACGGGCACAAAGGCTTCGCTGTAAACGGCGGGCCGGTCTGTGCCGAGTCCTTGCTTGAGTTCGACATAACTCTTGCCAGACATCACCAAGTTGCGGATTTTCGCCGTCTTGCCACTGCCATAACTGCTGCCGATGCTGTCGCGGTAAACCGGCAGTGGCGCACCCGCATCCAGCTTGAGATCGCTGGAGGCGAGGACCTGGTCGCCCGCCTTGTCATGAATTTTGTAGAGGAAGATATCTTTGAAATGCGTCAGTTGCAGCAACTGTTGTCGCACGGCAGGCTGCAGCACCGAGCCTGGCCTGAACTCTTCCAAGTCCGGCAGCGTATGCTCGGCGAATTGCGCCCACTGCAAGGCCGAATGCTCAGCACTGCGCCCAAGCTGGCGCTGCTCCTCCGCGCGGATCACCCACAAGGCGCTGGTGGCCAACACAGTCGACGCAAGCGCCCAAGCCAGCACAATTTTGAGATCCCGTCCACGCCAATGCATCACCCATTCTCTTTGAAGAGCTCGCCCCCATTGGCAAGAAAATTGTCAGGGACAGTCACACCCAGGTGGCGGTAGGCGGCCAGTGTTGCAATCCGCCCACGCGGTGTGCGCTGCAAGTAACCCTGTTGGATCAAGTAGGGCTCGATCACGTCTTCAATCGTCTCGCGCTCTTCCCCAATGCTGGCGGCAATGTTGTCCAGCCCGACCGGCCCGCCGTCAAAGCGGTGGATCACGGCCTCCAGCAGCTTCCTGTCCATCACATCAAAGCCCTGGGGGTCTACATCGAGCATCACCAACGCCTTGTTGGCGATGTCCAGCGTGATCTGCCCCGTGCCCTTCACATCAGCATAGTCGCGCACGCGGCGCAGCAGCCGGTTGGCGATGCGCGGCGTGCCCCGCGAGCGCCGGGCAATCTCAAAGCCGCCCGCATCATCGGTGGGCACATTCAGCAGTTTGGCGCTGCGTTTGACAATGCGCGCCAGCTCTTCGGCGGTGTAGAACTCCAGCCGCGCG
>JANOYE010000191.1:0-6909 GCA_031428695.1 Rhodoferax sp.
TGGTACAGCGGCAAGCCTTCAGCGGTTTGCACCACGCCCAGCATCACCTGGCGTGCCACCAGACCCTCTTTGGACATGCCGAATTTGCGCACATCATCTTGCTGCTCAGACAGCCCGGCGGTGCGAATGGGGGTCATGTCACAATACTGTTCGTTTAACCATCATCCCGACACAAATGATGGCGCTCGTACAGCCGCCGCACCGGCGGCGTGACGGTCGGCGAAGGGTCAAAGGGCTGCTTCCTTGGCGTTTGCCGGCTGAAGCTTGCATAGGGTGAGTTTCGGCGCTTGACCATGCGCGGTGATCGCCGGTTGATGGTGCGCACCGCCTTGAGCTTGGCGCATTGTGCCAACAGTTGGTCAAACCAGCGGCACCGCTTTCTGGGCTTTTGTGGGGGGAAAACGCCCGCTTTGGGGCTGAGCTGCTTTGACGATGTTCACGTGCGCCGTGAACGATTGATCGGCATGCTTGAGCTTGTGGCGGCTTGCCCCTTGGTGCAACAGCCAGCGCACCGCGTAGTGCGCCATCACCCAGCCATAGAACTCCTGGCGCACCAAATCCGGCGTTTTGCTGCGCAGCACCCGGCGGCTTTTAAGCAGGTGCGTCTTCAACTCGTCAAACACCGCCTCGACCTGCCAGCGCTGGTGGTACAGCCGCGCCAGCTCATGCGCGGGCGCGGTTGTGTGGTCCATCAAACTCGTGATGAGCCGGTAGGCCGTTGTTTGGCCCTGGGCGTCGGGCAGCGCGTAGTCGATCACGCGCACCGTCACCGCTTGCGCGCGGCGCTCGGCGCGGCTGCCCTTGCCTGGCATCAATTGGCTTAAAAAGGAGTTGTCAGGCAGCACCTCTTGAACCGCCAGGATCTGCTTGGTGCTGGCGCGCCAGAGCAAATGCGCGCCGGTACTGCGGGCGGCCACCCAGCGCGAATGGCCGCGAAAGCCCCGGTCGGCCAAGCACAACATGGAGGCATCGAGCTTGGGCAAAAGCTCTTGGCACAGCTTGAACTCCTCGGTGCGGTAGGCGCCGATGCTGGCCCCCAGGATGGCGTGGGTGGCGCACTCGACCAGCACCGCGCACTGCGCCTGCGGGTAGCCCGCGTGGCCGGTGCGGCTGCCGGGGTAGCCAAAGGCCAGGACGTTGGCGGCTTCGTCGGGCAGCTCAAAGTTGGAGCCATCCATCGCCACCACGCGCAGCCCCGCGAAGAACGCCTCGGGATGAGTCGTGGGATCGGCCAGCGCCACGCAGTGCTGGTTCATCAAGTCTTGCAGCGGCTCCCAGCCGATCTTGCTGCGCAGCGCCGAGATCGACGATTTGGCCACCTTCGGGCCAGCGGGCTGCCCGGCCGCCCATGCCAGCCCGGAAGTGACGGTGCCAAACACCGACTCATAAGCGGCTTCAGGGTACAAACTCAAGGCCAGGCAGTAATACACCCCGGCGGTTGCCGGAAAGCTGCGCAAGCGCTGGCTGTTGCGGCCATGCCGATCCAGGCAGGCTGAGACTGAGTCCGACGGAAACACCCGCGCCAACAGGCTTGCGCTCAAGTAGTCGCTCAGCCGAGCACCGGTACCCAACACCGCTTTGGTTCTGGCCATGGCAGCACCTCGTGAAAAGAAGTGCTGCAGATTCTATAGTAAAACCATCTAAACGAACAGTATTGCGTCATGTGGTTGAATTTCCTATCCGTAGGCAAAAGTGTCGATTTTCTTTACTATCAGGTCCGGCACCTCAACGCCACCTCACCGCCAAGCCGTTGATTTTTAACGTTATTCTTGCGAGGGAGGGGGCTGGCTCATATCTTGCATGCCTTGTTACAGTCATTCACTTTTTTAGGAGAACAGCATGAAGTTTTCGAAGTCCTGGGCGGCTGCGGCTGCCATGGTGGTTTTGTCGGGAGCGGCGCAGGCTGCCTTGGTCAACCGCGGCGGCGGCATGATCTACGACACCACGCGCAACCTCACGTGGCTGGCGGACATGAACTTCGCCAGCACCAGTGGCCACAACGGCACCGGTGTGAATGCCAACGGCACCATGAACTGGGCTGCGGCCAGCGACTGGGCCAACAACCTGGTCTATGGCGGCTTCAGCGACTGGCGGCTGCCGACGCTCAACCCGTCGGACACGAGTTGCACCGGTGGCTTCGGTTTTGGTCTTGGCTACAACTGCACCGGCGGTGAACTGAGCGGCCTGTTCGTCACCGACCTTGGAAACAAAGCTGGCGAGTCCGTGCTGAACCAGGTGGGCGACACGGCCGATCAGATTGCCAACCTGGCCCTGTTCAGCAACGTGCAGTCCAACGTCTACTGGTCGGGTACGGAGTACGCGCTGTATCCCAGCCTCGCGTCGTACGTCTTCCGCCCCAGCGACGGCTTCCAGAACTTCTACTTCAGGCCCGATGCGTTGTATGCCGTGGCTGTGCGCCCCGGCGATGTGGCCGCCCGTGTGCCGGAGCCACAGACGTTGGCGCTGGCACTGCTGGCGTTGGGCGCGATGGTGGTGGCGCGCAGAAGGCGGCCACGTTGAAAGGATAGGGAATTCACCCGCATGAGGGCAAGTATGAGGGGAACACAGGGTCAGGTCTCAACACTGTTCGGTTAACGAAGAATTACCCATGTAAATCAGAGACTTACGCGCACTTTTGAGCCTCCAAAACTGCTTAACCGAACAGCATTGGGTCAGGGCCACGGGCGCTACAGGCCCATGTCGTTGAAGCGCTTCAAGTCCGGCATATCCGGGTAGACGCCAGCGCGTTTCTCTTTCAGGGCGGTCACGGCTTCTTTCACGTTGGCGTTGCTCCAGATCGCGCCTTGCACCCAGCCCATCTGCTCCAGCGCCTGGTCCACCGTGTGATCCCGCGCGTAGTGCACCACTTGTTTGGTGCCCCAGATCGCCACCGGCGGTTTGGATGCGATCTCCCTCGCGCATTGCATTGCGGCGGCGAGCATGGCCGGCTGGGAGTCATACACTTCGTTGACCAGGCCCAGGGCAAGCGCCCGCGCCGCGGGCAAACGCCTGCCAACTCGCGCCAGAACCAAGGGTGCAGGGTGTTGAGCGCCTGCGGCTGTTTCAGCACCAGATGGGCGATTTGGTCAGCGACGGCCAGGGTAGAGCAGCTTAGTGCGGGTTGGGCAGTGTTCATCTGGCCACTTTAAATCAAGCCACCAACCCAAGCCAGTCGCACCTGAGACGCCCAGCGGCTTGCGCCCACGTGCGCGCTGCCACGTACAGCGCGGGCGCCACCCCCGCCAGGGCGCACAGCGGCAGCGCCCACCAGGCACTGAGCACCAGCGCGGGCAGCCAACCCACCCAGCCCATCATCCACACCGTGAGCACCGCGTTGAACAGCTGGAACTCGCGCGGCTTGTCGCGCCGCTGCTGCATGTGCCAAAGGCGCAGGCGTTGCAGGCCGTCGATGGTCACCGTGGGTAGCGGGAATAGGGGCAGCATGTTCATCACAACTCCCTGAAACGGCCGGGCCAAGGGGTTGGCGCCACGCGTGAAAACACTGTAAGTTAAACGTAAGAATGCGTCAATCGCGGCCCGGTCAACATGAGCTTTGAAACATCACAGGAAACACGCACGAAGCCAATCGTGGCGATGATCACCCGCATGATCCGACGACAAATCTTGCAGATGGGCTTCGTGGCAGGCGCGCCCGCGCCCGCGCTCGCGCAGGTGCAAGACTGGCGCCTCGCCGCGCTGCGCCTGCGCGCGGTGATCAACCGGTTCTCCCGCTTCAACGGCGCACTGAAACCCGACTTCGCCTACGGCCACCTCAGCCGCGAAGAATTCTCACTGGCGCACGCCTTTCACTTTGCCGACCACCAAGACGAAATTGTGGTGAGCTGAATGGCCGGGGGTGCAGTTTGAACCTGCGACGAAGCGCTCGATATTGCCTGCGACCGACGAGTCAAATGCTGTTTAAGCGAATTTTATTGCTACTATTTATATAGCTATAACTCTATATATAACGTGACTTGCATACATAATTAGCTTATAAAACTCTGGCGTTAGGCAAAAAATTACTTGAAATTAACATAAGAGTTAACAAACTTCAAGCAGCTCCGATCCGCTTTTTTCTTCAATCCGCCCCGTGAATCCAGCCACACGTGGGAAGCAATTGCTGGCGCTGGTGCAGCCAAGACCCATGCCCAGCTGGCAAACTTCGCGATGTGTCTCCGAGGGCTTTCGCGCCCTTATCATGGCGCTATGAAAACGGAGAATAGAACTGGCATGTCCAAGCACCTGATCCACCTGGGCGCAGCCCGCATAGCCGCACTGATCGCCGGTGGCCAGGCCACCGCGGTAGAGGCCGTCGAGCAGCACATCGCCCAGTTGCAACGCGTCAACCCGGCGCTCAATGCGATGGTGATCGAGCTGTTTGACAGCGCCCGCGCCGCCGCGCGGCAGGCCGACGCCAAGCAACAGCGCGGCGAGCCACTCGGGCCACTGCACGGTGTGCCCGTGACCATCAAGGAATGTTTTGATATGCCGGGCCTGCCCTCGACCTTCGGGCTCGAATCCCGCCGCAACCACCGGGCGAATGAAGAAGACATCTACGTCGCCCGGCTGCGCGCCGCCGGTGCCATTCCGATTGCCAAAAGCAATGTGCCACAGCTTTTGTTTTATTACGAAAGCGACAACCCGGTGTATGGCCGCGCCAACAACCCGCACGACCTGGCGCGCACGCCCGGCGGCTCCAGCGGCGGCGAGGGCGCGTTGGTGGCAGCGGGCGCGTCGCCCTTGGGCTTGGGCAATGACATCGGCGGCAGCATCCGTGTGCCCTCGGCTTTTTGCGGCATCACCGGCCTTAAACCGACGACCGGGCGTTGCGACGATGCGGGCACCGTGTTGCCAAGTGGCCAACGCGCCGTGCGTTCACAGGTCGGCCCGATGGCTCCGCTCGTGGCTGATGTGGCGCTGGCACTCAACGTGCTCAACGGCATGGCGCCAGAGCATGAGCCCGGCAAACCTTTGGGTGACTACACCGCCGTCAAGCTGCGTGATTTACGTATCGCGTTTTATGCCGACGACGGCACCTTCACGCCATCGCCTGCCGCTGCGCGCGCCGTGCGCGAGGCCGCCGACATGCTGCGCGCCGCCGGGGCGCAAGTGGCCCCGTGGCAGCCGCCAGACGCACCTTACGCGCTCGGTTTGCTCTACGGCATATTGGGTGGCGATGGCATGGGCACCATGAAACGCATTTTTGGCAAAGGCAAACAAACGCCGCAAATTAAACAACTGATGCTGCTCACCCGGTTGCCGCGCTGGGGCATTCGGGCACTGGGTGGTTTGCTGGCGGCCTTGGGCCAGCGCCGCATGGCGGCCACGCTCGCGCCCTTTGGCGACTATTCGGCCCTTCATTTCTGGGATTTGACCGAGGCGCAGCTGGCCTACGAAAAACGCTTTGCGGCTGCGTTGGATACGGCTCCCGGCGGGCCGTTCGACATCATCCTGTGCCCGGTCTGCCCGCTGCCCGCGTTCACCCACGGCGCCAGCCGCGACCTGCTCACCGCAGGCGCCTACGCGGGCCTGTACAACCTCTTGGGTTACCCGGCTGGCAGCGTGCCCGTCACCCGTGTGCGCGCCGACGAAGAAAGCAGCCGCCCGCCTTCGGGCGATTTGATTGAGAAACTCGCCCGCAAAGTCGAACAAGGCAGCGCTGGCCTGCCCATCGGCGTGCAAGTGGTGGCGCGGCCTTGGCGCGAACATGAGGCGCTGGCCGTGATGCAGGTGATTGAGGCTGCGGCTCGGAAGCAGACCGACTTCAAGCCTGCGTAATTGCTATTACTAATATAGCTTGGTACGCATATTCCACGTGGCTTGAATGCCAAAAATATTGAAAACAGTGATTTCAGCGCCCATTTCAGGCTTATAATTAATATACAAGTTAATTATTGCTCAAAATAGCTCAGGCTCGATATCCTTGCGGCCGCCAGCCCCGGCAGATTTGGCGACATCCACCGCCTCACTTGCGTGGGCCAGCGAGCCCACACGCACCCCCAGCAGCCGCAACTTGCGCTCCAGCGGCACGCGTTTCAAACACAGGCCGCCGGTGTGGCGGATCTCTTTGGCATCTGCCGTGTAGTGGTCCAACGTGAGGTCGCGCGTGGCGGCTTTGAAGTTGTCGTACCGCAGCTTGATGCCGATGGTTTTGCCGACATACCCTTTGCGTTGCAAGTCGGCGGCGAGTTGTTCGCACAAGCGCGTGAAAATTTCGCCTAGCTCGGCTTTGTCAGCCACGGCGTGCAGGTCGCGGTCAAACGTGGTTTCGCGGCTGATGCTCACCGGCTCGCTGTCCATCGACACCGGGCGATCATCGCGGCCCCAGGCGGCGCGGAACATCCAGGCGCCAGTGGCTTGGCCGAAGGTGTCGATCAACCATTGCTCGTCACGCGCGGCGAGTTCGCCGATGAGGCTGATGCCGTGTTTCTTCAGTTTTTCATCGGCCTTGGGGCCAATGCCGTTGATCTTGCGGCAGGCCAGCGGCCAGACTTTGCTTTGTAGATCATCTGCGTAAATGATGGAAATGCCATTGGGTTTGTTGAACTCGCTGGCCATTTTGGCCAGCAGTTTGTTGGGCGCCACACCGACCGAACAAGTCAAGCCGGTGTCGTCAAAAATGCGCTTTTGGATCAAGCGCGCCAACACGCGCCCGCCTTCGCGCTGGCCGCCGGGCACCTCGGTGAAATCAATGTAAACCTCGTCCACGCCGCGGTCTTCCATCAGGGGCGCGATGTCGAGGATGATGGTTTTGAACTGGCGTGAGAACTTGCGGTATTCGTTGAAGTCGACCGGCAGCAGAATCGCCTGCGGGCAGAGTTTGGCGGCTTTCATCATGCCCATGGCCGAGCCAATGCCGAACTGCCGCGCCGAGTAGGTGGCGGTGGTGATGACGCCGCGCCCGGTGTA
>JANOYE010000192.1:0-10397 GCA_031428695.1 Rhodoferax sp.
AGGAATTCAGACCCGCGAAAGGCTTTGCGAAGGATTTCGGCTTTCACGGGGGCGTCGTCGTCGTGCACGATGTCGTCGGCGCGCAGGAGCACGTCGCACTCGCCGTTTGGGTAGGCGCCGGGCAGGGGGCATTCGAGCATGTCCACCAAGTCGCCCAAAGGGGTTTGCACCACCGCTTCGCCGTCTTTTTCAACGATGCGCGCTGGGGCGAAAACGCCGTGGCCGATGAAGTCCGCCACGAAGCGCGTGGCCGGGCGGTGGTAGAGCGAATAAGCGTCGTCCCACTGGTGCAGGCGGCCTTCGTGCATGACGCCAATGGTGTCGCCAATGGCGAAGGCTTCGAGCTGGTCGTGGGTCACGAAGAGCGCTGTGGCGCCAGCGGCTTTGAGGATGTTGCGCAGCTCCTGCGCCAGGCGCTCGCGCAAGTCAACGTCGAGGTTGGAGAACGGCTCATCGAGCAGCAGCAATTGCGGCTTGGGCGCCATCGCTCGGGCCAACGCCACGCGCTGCTGCTGGCCGCCGCTGAGCTCATGCGGGTAACGCGCCTCGGAGCCTTCCAGGCCGACAAGTGCCAGCACCTCGGCCACACGGGCGCGGCGCTCGGGTTTGGGCAAATGGTGGATGCCAAAGCCGACGTTGTGGCGCACGTCCAGGTGCGGGAACAGCGCGTAGTCTTGAAACACCATGCCGATCCGGCGCTGCTCAGGCGCCAGGTGGACACTGGCGCTGCTGACGACTTGGTCCGAGATTTTGATGCTGCCAGCGGCGGCGGCCTCCAGCCCGGCAACGGCGCGCAGCAAGGTGGTTTTGCCGCAGCCGGAAGGCCCGATCAACACGCCAATGTCACCGGCGCGCAGGCCGAAGGAAACGTCATGCACGGCGGGCAGGGCGCGCCCTGGGTACTGCACTTTGAGCTGGTGGATGGCGAGAAACATGGTTTGAATTCTAGGGGCGAAGCCAAGTCAAATGCGTACAATTCTCATTTACAAACTACCCACTGCATGGTTCAACGCCACGTTCGACACATTTCGCGCCACCTGTCGCATCACATTCTGATGGCCTTGCTGGCTGCTGGTTTGCTGCTGCCGGTGCTGGCGGTATTGGCGGCCTGGTTGCCGATCGGGCCACAAGCGGGCGTGGCTTACCAGGTGCTGGGTGAAATGGCGCAAACCGTTTTGCCGGGGTATGTGCTGACGACGATTGCTTTGTGCTTGGCGGTCGGTTTGGGTGTGGCGGTGTTGGGTGTGAGTGTGGCCGCTGCGGTGACGCTGTTTGACTTCCCGGGGCGCAAGTTTTTTGAATGGGCGTTGTTGCTGCCGCTGGCCATGCCAGCGTATGTGGTGGCTTACGCCTACACCGATTTTTTGCAGTTCAGCGGCCCGGCGCAGACGGCGCTGCGCGATACCTTTGGGCTGCAGGGCCGTGTGTTGCCTGAGGTGCGCAGCCTGGGCGGCGCGATTTTGGTGTTCATTTTTGTGCTCTACCCCTATGTGTACCTGCTGGCGCGCACGGCGCTGGCGGAACGCGCCGGGCACCTGATGGAGGCGGCGCGGCTGTTGGGCGCGCCATTGCGCAGGCGGCTGATGAAAGTGGCTTTGCCGATGGCCCGCCCGGCGGTGGCCGCTGGCATGGCACTGGCGCTGATGGAGACGCTGGCCGATTTTGGCGTGGCCAGTTATTTCGGCATTCAGACCTTCACCGCAGGCATCTACAAGGCGTGGCTGGCGATGGACAACCGGATCGCCTCGGCCCAACTGGCCACGTTTTTGTTGGTGCTGGTGGCGCTGCTGCTGTGGCTTGAAAACCGGGCGCAAAGCCGCATGCGTTTTGCCGCCGCGCAGGGCGGGGCCAACTCTGCTGAATCGCGTTTGCCGGTGCTGGCGGGCAAGGAGCGCTGGGCCGTGACGGCGCTTTGTGCCCTGCCGGTGTTGCTCGGTTTTGTCTTGCCCCTGGTCTTCATGTTGCGTCCTTTGCTTGCCCATGGCGCCGATCTGCCTTGGGCCCGGTTTGCCGGCTGGGCGTTCAACAGTTTGCGCCTGGGCGCGCTCACCGCCGTGTTGGCAGTGGGGCTGGCGCTGGTGTTGGCGTTCAGCGTGCGCCGGGGCGCGGATTTTTTCAACCGGGCGGCGATTCAACTGGTCGGCCTGGGGTATGCCATTCCGGGCGCGGTGGTGGTGGTGGGGCTGCTGTTGCCGGTGGGGTGGTTGCAGGCGGTGTACCCTGAAAGCGGCGTGGGCTGGGTCGTCACCGCCACGTCGCTGGGCCTGGTTTGGGCGTACCTGGTGCGTTTTTGCGCAGTGGCGCTGCAGTCGGTGCAGAGCGGCTATGCGCGTATTCCCACAAGTTTTGACGACTCGGCGCGCATGTTGGGCACGGGCGACCTGCGGCTGGCACTGAGGGTGCATTGGCCCTTGCTGAAACGCTCCACGGCCGCAGCGGGCCTCTTGGTGTTTGTAGACGTGATGAAAGAGCTGCCTGCCACCATGGTGCTGCGCCCCTTCAACAGTGACACACTTGCCGTGGTGGCCTACCAGTTGGCGCGCGACGAACGCTTGGGCGAAGCGGCGCTGCCTTCGCTGGCCTTGGTGTTGGTTGGTTTGTTGCCAGTGATTTTGCTCAGCCGAAGCTTGCGCGCCACGCGCGGGTGACGCGGCAGCGGTAACATCGCCCCTGCATGGCAAATTCTCCCGGAAAAACCACCAAAGATTCAGCCCTTGAGTCCGATGAGGTGTTCGAGCAAGCGGCGGACCTGTTCAAGCTGATGGCGGCACCCATGCGCCTGAAGATCATCAGCAGCCTGTGCAATTCGGAGAAAAATGTCGGCCAGTTGTTGGCTGAAATCAATACCACACAACCCAACATGTCGCAGCATCTGAACACCTTGTACCAGGCCGGTGTGCTGGGAAAGCGCCGTGACGGCGTGCAGATTTTCTACCGCATCGTCGATGACCGCGCCGCTCAAATGTGCCGCGCGGTGTGTATGCAAATTGCCATAGAAGGTGAGCACTATTCGATTTGAAATTGCCGCGCCAAACTTCGGGTTTGTCCGCCTCTCAGCTGAGTATTTGAGTATTACCATTCGCTTATATAAGAATTTGCAGATGAAATTGCCAAGATGAAATTGCCAAGAAAAATCACCAGAAAATTACCAGGAAAAGGAGTCCATGTGTCCAAGTCAAAACTTCTACTGATCGCTGTGCTGGTCACCCTGGCCACAAGCGCCACAGCCCAGAGCGACGCCCTGCAAGCCCGCAGCATGGCGGCTTCGTGCGCCAGCTGCCACGGCACCAATGGCGCCGCCGCCCCCGGCATGGTGGCGCTTGCGGGTTATGACAAGGTGGGCCTGGTCAAAGCCATGGCCGAATTCAAGAGCGGCGCGCGGCCCGCAACCATCATGCACCAGCTCGCCAAGGGGTACAGCGAAGCGCAGATCGACGCCATTGCCGGGTATTTCGCGGCGCAGAAGAAATAAGGGGAAACGCATGACAACAACTACCGATCGCCGTTCCTTCGTAAAAAACACCAGCGCCCTGTTGGCGGCCTC
The DNA here is from genome assembly GCA_031428695.1 of Rhodoferax sp. Taxonomy (GTDB): domain Bacteria; phylum Pseudomonadota; class Gammaproteobacteria; order Burkholderiales; family Burkholderiaceae_C; genus JANYCG01. Next base: position 3,545 of record JANOYE010000192.1, read on the forward strand.
AGGCACGCTGGGTTTGATGGCTGGCTGCGCCACCGGGGGCAGCGGCCCCAAAGTCGTCGTTATCGGCGGTGGTTACGGCGGTGCCACAGCCGCCAAATACATTCGCATGTGGTCCGACTACGGCGTCAACGTCACCCTGGTCGAGCCCAATGCCGCTTTTGTCAGCTGCCCCATCTCCAACCTGGTTTTGGGCGGCAGCAAAACCATGGCCGACATCACCGTGCCTTACGACAACCTGGGCCGTCGCCATGGTGTGAAGGTGGTGCGTGACATGGTCACGGCCATTGACGCCGACAAACGCCTCGTGAAACTCGCGGGTGGCGCCGAGCTGCCCTATGACCGCCTCATCGTCTCGCCTGGCGTGGACATGATGTGGGAGACCCTGCCCGGCATGAACCGCCCTGGCGCGCAAGACCACGTTCTGCACGCCTGGAAAGCCGGGGCGCAAACGGCGGCGCTGCGTCGGCAATTGGAGGCCCTGCCCGACGGCGGTGTGTATGCCCTGTCGATCCCGCTGGCGCCCTACCGCTGCCCGCCGGGGCCGTACGAGCGTGCCTGCCAGGTTGCCAGTTATTTCAAGGCCTCTAAGCCGCGCAGCAAGGTGCTGATCTTGGACGCCAATGACGACGTCACCTCCAAAGGCCCATTGTTCAAAAAGGCCTGGGCGGATCGTTATGCCGGCATCATCGAATACCGCAACAAACACACCGTGGTTGATGTTGATGCCACCACCAAAACGCTGAAGTTTGAGTTCAACAACGACCAAAAAGCCGACGTGCTGAATGTGTTGCCCGCCATGCGCGCCGGTGAGATTGCCGTTAAATCGGGCCTGGCCACGGCCAACCGGCGTTGGTGTGAAGTCGATTTCCTGACCTTTGAATCGAAGGCGGCCAGCCACATCCACGTGCTTGGCGACGCGATCCAGACTGCCGCGCTCATGCCCAAAAGCGGCCACATGGCAAATCAACATGCGAAGACGTGCGCGGCAGCGGTGGTGGCCTTGCTGTCAGGCCAAACGCCGAACCCAAGCCCGATCTACAACAACACGTGTTACAGCTTCGTAAGCAGCGATGAAGTGGTTCACGTCGCCAGCGTGCATGCCTACAACGCCACCGGCAAAACCATGACAGTAGTTGCTGGCGCGGGCGGCGTGTCTTCTGCGGCAAGCCTGCTGGAAGGCGCCTATGCGATGGGCTGGGCCAACAACATTTGGGCCGACGCGCTGGCGTGATCGCCTTCGCTTTGCCAGCCGGATTTATGCCATGGCAATAATCAAGCTGTTGACGCTGGTGGGTTTTGCAACCCTGGTTGGCTGTGCGGCATCTCAGGAACCCGTCACGCCCAAACCCCAATTGGGCCAACGTGGCGCGGGTCAACGCGAGGCAGCAATGGCGGCGGCTGGGCTGTTGGAGGTGGATGTCAGGGCCGTCCAGGTGTCGCCTTCCTCGTGGGTTGTTCAAGGCCTCTCAGCGCAAGGCACCCCGCAAAACCAGAACTTCATCTCCAACGCCGGCTTCATCGTCACTCCGGCGGGTGTGGTGGTGATCGACGCGCTCGGCGCGCCGGTGCTGGCCACCAAACTATTGGCTGAGATCAAACGCGTCACGCCCATCCCGGTGACGCACCTGATCGTGACCCACTACCACGCCGACCACATTTACGGCCTGCAGGTGTTCAAGGCGGCGGGTGTGCGCATCCTCGCACACAGAGCCGGGCGCGACTACGCGGGGTCCGACCTGGCCCGCCTGCGACTGGAAGCTTCGCAGCGTGAGTTGGCCCCCTGGATCGACGCCACTACCCAGGTGGTGATGGCCGACGAGTGGCTCGACGGCGCAAAAGAATTGACACTCGGCGGCACCCGCATCCAGATTCAGCCCATGGGCCCGGCGCACACGCCGGAAGACCTGGTCATTCACCTGCCAACCGAGGGTGTTTTGTTTGCGGGCGACCTGGTGTTCCGGGGCCGCATTCCGTTTGTCGGCCAAGCCGACAGCGGGCGTTGGGTCAAAGCATTAGGCGACATGTTGGCGCTGCAGCCCAAAGTGGTGGTGCCGGGCCACGGCGCAGTGAGCACCCAGGCCGTGGCAGACATGGAACTCACGCGCGCTTACCTCGCCCACCTGCGCGCTAGCATGGGCAAAGCCGCGAAGAACATGGACCCGTTTGACGCGGCCTACAAGGCCACCGACTGGCGCGCGTTTGAACAGGTGCCGCTGTTTGGTGTGCTCAACCGCGTGAATGCGTTCAACACCTATTTGCTGATGGAGCGAGAAGGCCAATAACCATGTCTGGCCAAGGCGTCTCGCGGCGCGATGTTGTGAAGTCAATGGTCGTAGTGTGCTTGGCGGCGCGCGCCGGTTGGAGTTTCGCAGCGCCATTTACGCTGCCGGTTCCTGCCTCGCTGCAAGACGAACTGGCCAGCGCCTTGCGGGCCAACCAGCCGCTGGTGCTGATGGCCAGCCTCGATGGTTGCCCGTATTGCAAAATCGCCCGTGAAAATTACCTGGCGCCGCTGGTGCGCGGCCACGGTCTGCGCGTGGTGCAGATCAACATGCAGCACATGGCACTGCTCAAAGACATCAAGGGTGTGGGCAAAACGCACGAGCAACTCATCGCCGAGCTTGGCGTCAGCATCGCGCCGACGCTGATTTTTTATGGCCCCGCAGGCAGGGAAGTGGCCGACCGCCTGGTCGGCATCGGCTCGGAAGACTTCTACGGCGCCTACCTTGACCAACGCGTGGGTTTGGCTCGGGCGGTGGTGCAAGCAGCGGTTCACCGAACGCGGTGACCCTCATTGGGCCTGCGCCGAGTTCCTACCGCGCCGCCTCAAAATACCGGCCGTCGTAATACGCATCCACCGCCTGCAATTTTTTCGCCGGTTGGCCGTATTTTTCCCGCAGCGCCACCACGGTTTTGGCGCCTTCGAGGTTGATGCGGGCGGTTTTGTCGAAACCACTGCTCGCATCCAGCAAGATGGCATACGACGTTTCGGCGCTTTGCAAGCTGCTGTTGGGCACGTTTTTCATGAACAGCGCCAGCGCCGCCGGTTTGTTGGCCGGGTCGTAGAGCCATTGCAAAGATTGCTGGTACGCCTTGATGTAGGCCGTGACGGCGCGCGGGTTCTGCGCCGCCCATTGCCTGCGAACGCCGGCCACCAAGCCCTGGTAATTGCCCAGCGCTTGCGAGGCGTCCACCAGCACGTTCGCGCCTTGCGCGCGGGCCATCACGTCAAACGGCGCGATGAGCATGGTGGCAGCGTGTTTCTTTTGCACCAGGTCGTTGAAACGCTGCAACACGCCGCCGGCCGAGACGGTGGTGTAGTCGCGGTTGATCTGCATGCCGTTGCGGGCCATGATTTCCAGCAGCACAAAGGCATACCCGGTGGTGAGTGAGTCAACCGACAACTGGCGGCCTTTGAGCTCGGCCACGCTTTTCACGTCGCCGGTGCTGGCGAAGCGCAAAAAGCCGTTGTCCGCGCCCATCACCGCCACCAAGTCGCTGCCATCGGCCCCCGGCGCGCCTTGGCCTTCGCGGTAGGCGATGATGTTGTCCAGCGCGGTCATGGCGATGTCGAAATCGCCTTTGATCAGCCCCGTGAGTTGGAAGGTGGAGTTGGGCGTGTTGACGGTTTTCACCGCCAAGCCCTGCTGCGCAAACAAGCCTTGCTCCTGCCCCACCCAGATCGGCCAGTTGAAGCCGCCCGGGAAAATAATCACTTTAAGCTCCTGCTTGACCAGCGGCGCAGGCGCCATGGAACGGGTCGAGCAAGCCAACAAGCTGCTGGCCAGTGCCAAGCCAACGATTGGGTGAAGGATTCGTTGAAGGATGTGCATGGGGTCTCCTCTGCGGGGTTTGGCGGGGTTGCAATGGCGGAACATCGATTTGAATCCGTGCCGGTGTCCGTCATGCGCCTCCAGCATATCGCAGACCCGGCCAAAGCAGCGCCAGCGAAGATCGCTTGAGCGGGCGAAGATTTTGGTTTGAAGCAGTGCCAGAGATGGCATGATGCAGGCTGACAATTCATCCCGATTGCGCTCCAACACATTCCTGAATCACTAACGGACAAGTTCTCAATGCACGATCTACTCATTCGCAACGCCCTGGTTTTCGATGGTCTGGGCAATCCTCCTCGGCTGGCCGATCTGGCTGTTGACCAGGGCTTGATCAGTCAGATTGGCAAGCCAAGCGCTGGCGCGCGCGAACAGGTCGATGCCCAGGGCCTGGCCCTGATGCCGGGCATTGTTGACTTGCATACCCATTTTGACGCCCAAGTCACGTGGGACCGCACCATGTCGCCGTCACCCGCTTTGGGCGTGACCACGGCCGTGCTTGGCAACTGCGGCTTCGGGATCGCCCCCTGCCCCGAGCCCTTGCGCGAAACCATGCTGAAGAATCTCTCGGTGGTTGAGGGCATGGATCTGCATTCCCTGCTGACTGGCGTGAATTGGGAATTCGAATCATTTGCCCAGTACATGGCGCAGCTGCGCCGGATTGGGCCTTATCTCAATACCGCCGTCTTTGCCGGGCATTCGGTGATACGAACGGCGGTGATGGGCCATCGCGCCTCCGACGCCGCCGAGCCAAGCCCGTCCGAGCTTGCCGCCATGTGCCAGCTGCTGCGCGACGCCATGGCGGCTGGCGCCATCGGCTTCGCTTCTTCTTTCTCGCCCAACCACAGTGGTTATGCGGGCCGCCCCATGCCTTCGACGATTGCTTCGGAGGCCGAATTGCGCGCCCTCACTGGCGTGCTGGGCGAAGCGGGGCGCGGCGTTTTTATGATGGCGACCGGCTCCCGTGCCACACCAGCGGTAATGGAAGCGATTGCCCAGGAGACCGGCCGGCCGGCCTATATCTCCACAGTGCTGGCCATGTACAACGAGGCCAACCCAGCGCTTGGCATCAGTTATTACGAACAATGTGCGGCGGCACAGGAGCGTGGCAATGGGGTCTATGTGCTGACCAGTTGCCAGCCTCTCTCGTTTGACTTTACCCTGACCGATCCCTATGTGTTGCTCAGCCATTCGGCTTTCGACCGTGTGAAAAGCGCGGCCCCGGAGCAACTCGCCGACATCTTTGCCGACCCCGGCTTCAGAGCCGCTTTCAGGGAGAACCTGCGCCAGCCCAAGCCCGGTATTTTGTTTTTGGGCAACTGGAATCACATTGAGCTGGGGCAAACGGCCAACCCCGAAAACTCCGGGCTCGAAGGTCTCAGCATCGCGGCGCTGGCCCAGCAGCGCGGCGTTGATCCACTCGATGCCTTCTTTGATTTCGCCCTGTCGGAGAACCTGCAAACCCATTTCATTGGCAAGTTTTTCAACAACCAAGATGCCGGTGTCGCACCCATGCTCAAGCACCCGGCCGGCGTCATCACGCTGTCCGACGCTGGCGCGCACCTGAGTTATATGTGCGATGCCGGGTTTGGCCTGCATTTCCTGGCCCATTGGGTGCGCGAAACGGGTCACTTCACCCTGGCCGAAGGCATCAGGCGACTGACCAGCCATCCGGCTGACTGCTTTCGAATCCCCGGGCGCGGGCGTTTGATTGAAGGCGCGCCAGCCGATCTCTTGCTGTTTGACCCGGCCAAGGTCGGAATCAGCAAACCTCTGGTCCAAAATGATTTGCCGGGCGGGGGCAGCCGGATGATCCGCGAACCGCGGGGCGTCCATGGGGTTTGGGTCAATGGTGTCAAGGTGCACGATGGGCAGCAGTACCTGCAACTCGAGCGTGGACCGGGGCAGGTTCTGGATCAGTTCAATTCTTGAAACCCCTCAAACTGAATAAAAGGAAACACGATGAAAAATGCATTGACCAAGGTGTTGCCCAAGGTGTTGTTGTTGGCCAGCCTGTGTTGGGCCGCCAGCGTGTCGGCACAAACCTGGCCCACCCGGCCGATCCGGATGATCGTGGCTTTCGCGCCGGGCGGGCCGACCGATATTGTTTCCCGGGTCATTGCCCAGCGGCTCTCGGAGCAACTGGGCCAGCCGGTCTTGATCGACAACAAGCCCGGCGCCGGCGGCAACTTGGCCGCTGAGCTGGCAGCCACTGCCGCGCCCGATGGTTACACCGCTTTCTACAACACCTCGGCCATCGTGATTGGGCCTGCACTTTATGCCAAGGTAAATTACAACCCCCTCAAAGATTTTGCCCCAGTCGCTTTGACCGCCTCGGTGCCCATGGCGCTGGTGGTGAACCCCGCCTTGCCAGTCCGTTCGGTGAAAGACTTTTTGGATCTGGCGCGCAGCAAACCGGGGCAACTCAACTACAGCTCCTCCGGCACCGGAACCATCACGCATTTGGCCAGTGCGATGGTGACCGCACAAACCGGTGTGCAAACCCAGCACGTTCCCTATCGGGGCAGCGCCCCCGGACTGGTTGACCTCGCTTCGGGGCAGACCCAGTTCATGATCGACACCATCAACACGGTTCTGCCCTACGTTCGTGACGGGCGTTTGCGCGTTTTGGCCGTGACCACCCTCAAACGCTCTTCAGTCCTGCCAGAAGTGCCCACCTTGCACGAGGCTGGCATTGCAGGTTTTGATGCGGCAGCCTGGCAAGGCATAGTGGTGCCCACAGGAACCCCGGCCGACATCATCAACCGGCTCAATGCCGAAGTGAACAAGGCACTGACGCACCCCGATGTCATCGCCAAACTGGCTGCTCAGGGCACCGATATTCTGGGTGGAACTGCGGCCCAATATGCCGCCCATTTACGCAGCGAAATGCCGCGTTGGGCCAAAGCCGTCAAAGACTCAGGCGCCACGGCGGACTAAATTCTCATTCCAAAAGGAAAAGTGATTGCCATGGCCCGAAAACGCATCAGCTCCGGTTCGCCCTTCGAGGCGCAAATCGGTTA
>JANOYE010000193.1:0-34302 GCA_031428695.1 Rhodoferax sp.
AAGATGTGGCCGACTTCGATGCCGCGTTCAATGGCTAGTTTTCCTTTTCCGTCAGGGGACAAATCGCCTTCGACGACGTTACGCAGGTCGGCAACCTGATCCGGCTCGGGCAAGTCGCGGCCCCAGTTCACGCCGGTGAAATGGAATCCAGCGACATTCGCACCGCAAATCCAATCACTCATATTTGCAACTTCACGATCACAAATAATGGTCACCTTTTCAGCCAAAACTTCAACTTCCTTACTTCCGTACTTCGCCAAACGCTCCCGACCCTCGGCAGCACCTCGGGACGCAGGTGGAATTGGGCCCAAATAACCTGGCCGGCATTCGAAATATTCTCCAATTTCAGCAACCGTCGCCATCCGGAAATCTGCCAACCCCGCAACTTTGCTGACTTTGATTTCGTTCATGTCGTGGTCGCCGCGCAGCAACAATAGCCAGACCGTAGTCTTGACGACTTCGCCATCTTTACCTTTTTCGTCCGTTGCCAAAACGAGCGACTTCACCGTGGTCTTCAGCGGCACGCCGAGCAACTCGGCGACGTCGGCGCAGGTTGCTTTGCCGGGCGTTGGCGTCTTCACCATCGCCTGGGTCGCGGGCAAGCGCGGGCCGGATGGCGCCAGCGCCTCGGCTTTCTCCATATTCGCCGCATATTCGCTGTTGGGACAATACACAATGGCGTCTTCACCCGTGGCAGCAATCACCTGAAACTCCTGGCTCACGTCGCCACCAATCGCGCCGCTGTCGGCGGCCACAGCGCGGTACCGCAGGCCGAAGCGATCGAAGATGGCTCGGTAGGCTTTCGCCATGTTTTGGTAACTCAGCTTGGCGGCGTCGAGGTTGCGGTCAAAGCTGTAGGCGTCTTTCATGGTGAACTCGCGCCCGCGCATCAGGCCAAAACGCGGGCGCCGCTCGTCGCGGAATTTGGTCTGGATATGGTAGAAGTTGCGCGGCAATTGTTTGTAGCTTTTGATCTCCTGGCGCGCAATGTCGGTGACCACTTCTTCACTGGTGGGCTGGATGATGAAGTCGCGGTCATGCCGGTCTTTGATGCGCAGCAGCTCCGGCCCATAGGCCTGGAAACGCCCGCTCTCCTGCCACAACTCGGCCGGCTGCACCACTGGCATCAAAAGCTCCACGGCACCGGCGCGGTTCATCTCTTCACGGACGATGGCCTCGATCTTGCGGATCACCCGCAGGCCCATGGGCATGTAGCTGTAGATGCCGGTGCCGAGTTTCTTGATCATGCCGGCGCGCATCATCAGGCGGTGGCTGGCCACTTCTGCGTCGGCAGGGCCTTCTTTGAGGGTGGATATAAAAAACTGGGAGGCTTTCATGGGGGCAATCTGGCGCCGATAAGGGCTTAATCGGCAAGTTAACGGCAAAAAGTGGCGATGAATGGCTTGCAACAGACCGAAAAACGGTCGCAATCATCCGCAAAAAGTGGCTATCCGCTTGCTGCAATGCAAGCAGTGTGCATAATGGACTCAGTTTAAAAAATTTGGGGTTTGATTATGCTTGACCGGGACGGCTTTCGGCCCAACGTCGGCATCGTTTTGCTCAACCAGAAAAACCAGGTGTTCTGGGGCAAGCGCATTCGCACCCACTCGTGGCAGTTTCCGCAGGGTGGCATTGACCGGGGGGAGACCCCCGAGCAGGCCATGTACCGGGAACTCAATGAAGAAGTGGGGCTCCAGCAGGAGCATGTGCAAATAGTGGCCCGCACCCGCGACTGGTTGCGCTACGAGGTGCCTGACCGCTATGTGCGACGCGACGCCCGCGGCCATTACAAAGGCCAGAAACAAATCTGGTTCCTGCTGCAACTGGTCGGCCACGACTGGGATTTGAACCTGCGCGCCACCGACCATCCGGAGTTCGACGCCTGGCGCTGGAACGACTATTGGGTGCCGCTGGAAGCCGTGGTCGAATTCAAACGCGGCGTGTACGAAATGGCGTTGACCGAACTCGCGCGTTACCTGCCGCGCCACGACGCCCGCACGCGTTACTTGCGCAAAGGCATCCGCCCACGCGACGGGTTGGGTGACGGCACCGATCCGCATGACGCAGATTTTGACGGCCACAGGCGCGACGGGATGCTGCGCGGACACATCGAATTGCCGCCCGGTGGCACCTTTGAACCCGACCCGCAAGTGGGCTGGGCACCTGCACCGGCGCAAGACGGTCATGGGCACTGATTGCCCTTTGCGGCAGGGCAGCTCGCCCCGGCGGCCCGTGCTGGAGCTGGCGGTTCGCGCGTGTTTGCTGTCTTTGTTGTTGGCGAGCCAGGGAGTTTTCGCGCAGTTGGCGCCGCAAGACCCGGACTGGAAGGAAATTGACCTGCCACCGCCGCCGACCTTCAACAAGAGCAACCTGATTCCGTTGGAGATGCCGGCCTATACGGCACTGAAGTTTGGCGTTGACCCGGCGACTTTGAGTGTGTCATCAGACCGTATCGTGCGGTATGTGGTGGTGGCCACCAGCAGCACGGGTGTGGTCAACGCGATGTACGAAGGCTTGCGTTGTGACGTGAGCGAATTCAAGACTTTTGCGCGATGGGGCGCCAAGGGCGAATGGCTGCTCGTTAAAGACCCAGTTTGGCGGCCGCTGAACGACAACAACACGTCCCGCCACGCGCTGGCTTTGGCCCGCCAAGGTGCCTGCGAAGGTCGGACTGCAGCGGCCAGTTCAGCCGCAGAAATCGTGCGCAAGTTAAAGGCGCCACCGAGCACTTTTTAAGCAACCCAGGTTTTTAAACCGGTGTTTTCAGTTGGTGAGCACCAAATTGTCCCGGTGCAACATCTCGGCTTCGGCGCAATAACCCAACAGGGCTTCAATGTCGGCCGAAGGTTTGCGGCAAATCAAGCGCGCCTCGGCGCTGGAGTAGTTGGCCAGGCCGCGGGCGAATTCCTCACCCGCCGCGTTGCGCACGGCGATCACGTCGCCGCGTGAAAAGTCGCCCTCGACGGCTGTCATGCCAATAGGCAATAAGCTCTTGCCTTCGTCTTTGACCTTGGCCGCTGCGCCGGCATCAACAGTGACCGAACCGCGCAATTGCAGATGGTCTGCCATCCAGCGTTTGCGGGCCTGGTTCTTCTGCGTTTGCGCCACCAGCAAGGTGCCAAAGGATTCACCGCCGGCCAGGCGCAGCAGCGCATCTGGCTCGCGGCCATAGGCAATCACGGTGGAGGCGCCCGAGCCGGCCGCGCGTTTGGCCGCGAGGATTTTGGTCAACATGCCGCCCCGGCCAATGGCAGAACCGGTGCCGCCCGCCATCGCTTCCAGGGCCGGATCACCGGCTTTGCCTTCGTGGACAAACTCCGCTTTGGGGTTGGTGCGGGGATCAGCGGTGTAGAGGCCTTTTTGATCGGTGAGGATCACCAGCGCGTCCGCGTCGACCAGGTTGGCCACCAGCGCGCCCAGCGTGTCGTTGTCGCCAAATTTGATCTCATCGTTGACAACGGTGTCGTTTTCATTGATGACCGGCACGACGCCGAGTTTGAGCAGCGTCAGCAAAGTAGAGCGGGCGTTGAGGTAACGCTCGCGGTCGGCCAGGTCGGCATGGGTGAGCAATACCTGGGCGCTGAGCAGGCCGTGTTCACGCAGCTTGGTTTCGTACATTTGGGCCAAACCCATTTGGCCGACCGCTGCTGCAGCCTGCTGCTCATGAACAGCGCTTGGCCGTTTGGGCCAGCCCAGGCGTTTCATCCCTTCAGCGATGGCGCCGCTGGAGACCATGATGATCTCGCGGGGCTTTTTGTCTGCCGCTTTGCCGTTTTTGTCTGCAATGGCGCCCGGCCCGCCATCCAACAACACGGCCATTTGGCGGCACCATTCGCCAATTGCCGCTTCGTCCAGGCCGCGCCCTTCGTTGGTAACGAGGGTCGAGCCGACTTTGACGACGATGCGCCTGGCGTCACGCAATACGGCAGACACCGGTTGGGTCGCGGAAGCATCCGTCATGGTTGAATCAAGCTGAAGGGTCGGGCGCAAAGCGGGGGTCGATCACCTCGGGTTCCTGTTCGATTTTTTGCTGCGCCTTGACATGTTTGTAGACGGTTTTGACCAGCGCCTCGCAACCTTCACGGGTGAGCGCGGAGATCTCAAACACCGGGCCCTTGAATTTGAGGCGCTTGACGAAGTCTTTCACCAGCGCGGCGCGCTCGTCCAACGGCACCATGTCGAGTTTGTTGAGCACCAGCCAGCGCGGTTTGGCGTGCAAGGCCGGGTCGTATTTTTTCAACTCGTTGACGATGGCCTTGGCCTGTGCCACGGCGTCAACACTGTCGTCAAACGGGGCCATGTCCACCACATGCAATAGCAGGCGCGTGCGTTGCAAATGGCGCAAAAACAGATGGCCTAATCCAGCGCCTTCAGAGGCGCCTTCGATCAAACCCGGCAAGTCGGCGACCACAAAACTTTGCTCGGGCCCGACGCGAACCACACCCAGGTTCGGGTGAAGCGTAGTGAAAGGGTAGTCGGCGATGCGCGGGCGGGCGTTGGATATTGCTGTAATCAAGGTTGATTTGCCCGCGTTGGGCAGCCCCAGCAGGCCGACATCGGCCAGCACCTTGAGTTCCAGCTTGAGGCTTTTTTTCTCACCCGGCCAGCCCGGTGTTTTCTGGCGTGGCGCGCGGTTGATGGCGCTTTTGAAGCGCATGTTGCCAAAGCCGCCATCGCCACCTTTGGCGATGGTGATGATTTCGCCGGGCGTGAGCAATTCGTACAGAACCTCACCAGTTTCGGCGTCCGTGATGATGGTGCCCACTGGCATTTTGAGCGTGATGTCGCTGCCAGCGGCGCCAAACATGTCGGAGCCCATGCCGTGTTCGCCGCGTTTGGCGTCATGGCGGCGCGAGAAGCGGAAATCAACCAGGGTATTGAGGTTGATGTCGGCCACGGCAAACACATGGCCGCCGCGACCGCCGTCACCGCCGTTGGGCCCACCGAATTCTTTGTACTTCTCATGCCGAAACGAGACGCAACCCGCCCCGCCATCTCCAGCTGAGATGTCAATAAATGCCTCATCGACGAATTTCATTTGGGCATGTCCATAAATCCAATTGTCGGGCGCATTGCTGCGTTGCAAATCCTCGACATAGTGGTGTATGTCTGTGGAAAATATCGCTATTGTGGCCTTGCACTGCATCCCGAAAATTGAATTTCTGAACGCGCCCAATCATTGCAAAGGCACAAAAGAAAAACCCCGCGCATTGCGCAGGGCTCGTGGGTCAGCGCAACAGCAGTTTAAGCGGTTGCTGCACCCGCCGCAGTAACACTCACCGTGTGTTTGTTGAGTGAGCCTTTGACGGCAAAACTCACTTGGCCGTCGGCCAAAGCAAACAGGGTGTGGTCTTTGCCCATACCGACATTGGTGCCGGCATGGAACTTGGTGCCGCGCTGGCGCACGATGATGGCACCCGCGCTGATCACTTGACCGCCGTACATCTTCACGCCGAGCATTTTGGGCTTGGAATCGCGCCCGTTTCGCGTAGAGCCGCCGCCTTTTTTCTGTGCCATGACTCTTATCCTTAAGCAGTGATGGAGCCGACCAGCAATTCTGTGAATTGCTGACGGTGGCCCTGACGTTTTTGGTAATGCTTGCGACGGCGCATCTTGAAGATGCCGACTTTGTCGTGCTTGCCATGCGCCACGACTGTGACACTCACTGTTGCGCCGGACACCAGGGGCGTACCAACCTTGATATCAGCGCCGTTTCCGACGGCCAACACCTGGTCAATCACGATTTCCTGGCCTACGTCCGCAGCAATCTGTTCTACTTTAATTTTTTCGCCAGCAGCAACACGATACTGTTTGCCGCCGGTTTTTATGACCGCGTACATGTAAACCTCTTCCGATACCAATGCCAGCAGCGCGAAGCGCCTCTGAGCAGAGACATCCTTAATATAGATAGGCTCTGGGAACGAATTTTCGCAGAGCCTGCTAGTATAACATTTTTCGGGATTTGCAGGTCATTTTACCCCGGTGAGAGCCGATCAGCGACCGCGCTTTCTATAATCAGAGGGAATTCCCGGACTTCGCAACCGCACCTATTGTCCGCATTCCTCACCTTGCAAGCCACACCCACCCAGCAAGCCAACCCCTTGGCAGTCGTCACCAGCGAAATGCTGGAAGTTGACAAGATCATTGCTGGGCGGCTTGAATCCAGCGTGCCGCTGGTGGGCCAAGTGTCGCGCTACATTATTTCGGCGGGCGGAAAACGCCTGCGACCCGTCTTGTTGTTGTTGTGCGCAGGCGCGTTGGGCTGCAAATCCAGGCAACGGTTCACACTGGCGGGCGTGGTGGAATTCATACACACAGCGACTTTGTTGCACGACGACGTGGTGGATGAGTCCGTCCTGCGGCGCGGTAATGCGACGGCCAACGAGGCGTTCGGTAACCCTGCCAGCGTATTGGTAGGGGATTTTTTGTATTCCCGCGCGTTTCAGATGATGGTCGAAGCGGGCGATATGCGCATCATGAAAGTATTGGCCGACGCAACCAATGTGATCGCCGAGGGCGAAGTGATGCAGTTGATGAACATGCACAACGCCGCTCTGGACGAGGCCAGCTACCTGCAGGTGATCCGCTCCAAAACCGCCAAGCTTTTTGAAGCCAGCGCAAGAGTTGGAGCGATTCTCGCCAATGCCGACCCTGAAATTGAAGCCGCTTGCAGTGACTATGGACAAGCATTGGGCACCGCTTTCCAGGTGATAGACGATGTGCTGGATTACGCCGGCGACACCACGGTTATGGGTAAAAATCTTGGTGACGACCTGCGTGAAGGCAAGGCGACCTTGCCCTTGATTTCGGCGATGCAACGCGGTACGCCGGCGCAGAGCAAGCTGATCCGCTTGGCCATCGAAAACGGCTCCATCGACTTGCTGGGCGAAGTTGCCAGCATCGTGAAATCAACCGGGGCTTTGGATGTCGCCCGCGCCGCTGCCGGGCGGGAAGCGTTGCGTGCGGTTTCTGCGGCGCGCCTGCTTCCGGTCAATGCTTATTCTGCCTGTTTGATAGAATTGGCGGCTCAATTGCTGGAGCGCGACCACTGAGACAAAACCTCTGGGTTTGAGGTGAAACCGCTGGGTTTAAGGTAAAAACCTCTGGTTTTGGCGCTTTTTTCGGGGTGTAGCTTAGCCTGGTAGAGCGCTACGTTCGGGACGTAGAGGCCGGAGGTTCGAATCCTCTCACCCCGACCAAATTTCATCCCTGAATCGCTCCGAGAGGGCGTTGCGCCTCCAGGCCGTGCTGGAGCACTGTCTGCGTCGGCGCGCCTACTCTCGGAGCGATTCAGGCGTGAAATTGTGTTCATTCATGTTCAAAATTCCCACACTTCGTTAGCCAAACGCTCTCTGACGTAGTACATTTTCGGGTCATGGCAGCAGTTGACAACGCCCAGCGCGAAACCCCCACCATCGCCCTCCCGGGCTTGGGGCGTGCTCTCATTCTTGCAGGCAAGCTCGGGCAAAAGTCAGCCGAGGACATCTTCCGCAAGGCTTCGGTTAACCGCACCAGTTTTATCGCCGAGTTGACGGGGTCGGGGGCGGTGTCTGCCTTCGATCTGGCACACACGATGTCTTCCGCGTTTGCAGCGCCCCTGGTTGACTTGGACGCGATTGACACCAATCGCTTGCCCAAGGGCCTGCTGGACAACAAGATATGCAGCGCCTACCGCATCGTGGTGCTGTCCAAACGCAACAACCGCCTGATCGTCGCTACCGCCGACCCTTCAGACCAGGAGGCGGTCGAGAAGATCACTTTTTCAACCCAGTTGGGCGTTGATTGGGTCATCGCCGAATACGACAAGCTCTTGAAGCTGGTGGACGTCAACACCGCGACCGCGACGGAGACGATGGAAGAAATCATCGGCAGTGAGTTCGAATTTGACGAAAACGCCACCGACGGGACGGACGGTGACCAAGCTGGGGTCTCAGAAGTTGAAGATGCGCCGGTCGTCAAATTTTTGCACAAAATGCTGATCGACGCCTTCAGCATGCGTGCGTCAGACCTGCATTTCGAGCCTTACGAGCACAACTACCGGGTTCGCTTTCGCATCGACGGAGAATTGCGCGAAATTGCCGCACCGCCGGTTGCGATCAAGGACAAACTTGCGTCACGCATCAAGGTGATCTCCAGGATGGACATCTCCGAAAAACGCATTCCGCAAGACGGCAAGATGAAGCTGAAAATCGGGCCGAACCGGGTGATCGATTTTCGCGTCAGCACCTTGCCCACTTTGTTTGGCGAAAAAATCGTTATCCGCATCCTTGATCCCAGCACCGCAAAACTCGGTATTGATTCGCTTGGTTACGACCCGGAGGACAAAGAGCGCCTGCTCGAAGCCATCACCCGGCCTTATGGCATGATTCTGGTGACTGGCCCGACCGGTTCCGGCAAAACCGTGTCGCTATACACCTGCTTGAACGTGCTGAACAAGCCAGGGGTGAACATTGCCACGGCGGAAGACCCGGCCGAAATCAACATGCCAGGCGTGAACCAGGTCAATGTGAATGAGAAGGCGGGGCTCACCTTCGCCGCCGCCTTGCGCTCTTTTCTGCGGCAGGATCCGGACATCATCATGGTCGGCGAAATTCGCGACCTCGAAACCGCCGACATCGCCGTCAAGGCGGCGCAAACGGGCCACATGGTGCTGTCTACCTTGCACACCAACGATGCGCCAACCACGGTGACCCGTCTGCGCAACATGGGTGTCGCCCCCTTCAACATTGCCTCTAGCGTCATTCTGATCACGGCCCAGCGCCTGGCCCGGCGCCTGTGCCCGTCCTGCAAGGGCATTGCTGACATCCCACGTCAAGCCTATCTGGAGGCTGGTTTTGTGGCAAAGGATTTTGAGACGTCCTGGATCAGTTACCGGCCGGTGGGCTGCTCCAATTGCAACAATGGTTACCGAGGCCGGGTCGGCATATACCAGGTGATGCCTTTGAGTGATGCTATTCAACGCATCATTCTGCGCGACGGCACGGCGCTGGATATCGCAGACCAGGCGCGCGCCGACGGTGTGCGAACCCTGCGTGAAGCGGGTTTGCAAAAAGTCAAACAGGGCTTGACTTCGCTTGAAGAAATTCTTGCCGTGACCAACGAGTAGAGCAATTAAAAAGGACCCTATGGCAACCGCGAAGCCCAAGAGCACCAAAGTCCCCAAGGAAACCGTTTTCGAATGGGAGGGCAAGGACCGCAACGGCAAACAAGTGCGCGGAGAAACACGCGCCTTGGGTGAAAACCAGGTTCAGTCGGCATTGCGCCGCCAGGGCGTCACGCCCACCAAAATCAAAAAGCGGCGCATGGGCGCGGGCAAGTCGATCAAGCCCAAAGATATGGCTATCTTCACCCGCCAGCTGGCAACCATGATGAAAGCCGGCGTGCCGTTGTTGCAGGCGTTTGACATCGTCGGGCGCGGCAATCCCAACCCGCGGGTGACCAAGCTGCTCAATGACATCCGCACAGACGTCGAGACTGGCACCTCCTTGAGTGTGGCTTTCCGTAAATTCCCGCTGTATTTCGACAACCTCTATTGCAACTTGGTCGAGGCCGGTGAATCAGCCGGTATTCTGGATCAACTGCTGGACCGCCTGGCTGTGTACATGGAAAAGACAGAAGCCATCAAGTCAAAAATCAAGTCGGCGTTGATGTACCCCATTACTGTGCTGATCGTCGCTTTTGTGGTGGTGGCGGTGATCATGATTTTCGTGATCCCGGCATTCAAGGAGGTGTTTTCTTCGTTCGGCGGTGAGTTGCCGATGCCGACCCTGGTGGTGATCGCCATGAGTGAGTTTTTTGTGAGTTACTGGTGGTTGATCTTTGGTGGCCTCGGTGGCGGTTTTTACTTCTTCATGGAGTCCTGGAAGCGCAATGAAAAAATGCAGCAGTTCATGGACCGGCTGATGCTCAAGTTGCCAATTTTTGGCGTTTTGGTCGACAAATCCTGCATCGCACGCTGGACGCGAACGCTGTCTACTATGTTTGCCGCGGGTGTGCCCTTGGTGGAGGCGCTGGACTCTGTGGGAGGCGCGTCGGGCAATTATGTCTACCAGGCGGCAACCTTGAAAATCCAGCATGAAGTCTCAACCGGCACCGCGCTGACGACGGCCATGACCAATGTCAACCTGTTCCCGTCGATGGTGCTGCAGATGTGCTCTATCGGCGAGGAGTCGGGCTCCATCGACCACATGTTGGGCAAGGCCGCAGACTTTTACGAGGCCGAGGTGGACGACATGGTCGCGGGTATTTCCAGCTTGATGGAACCCATCATCATCGTGATTTTGGGCACCGTCATCGGCGGCATCGTGGTGGCGATGTACCTGCCAATTTTCAAGCTCGGTCAGGTCGTTTGATGCCGGGGGCGGCATGGCTGGATGCGGGCATACTCGCCGTGCTGGGTTTGTTGATCGGCAGTTTCCTGAACGTGGTGATTTACCGCTTGCCCAAAATGATGGAGCAACAGTGGGCGGCGGAATGCGCTGAGCTCTCCGGCGCGCCAGGCAAAGGCGCCGAGGCCGAAGCGCCGCAGCGTTTCAACCTGCTGGTTCCGCGCTCCTGCTGCAGAAATTGTGGCCATCAAATCCGCTGGTTCGAAAACATCCCAGTGGTCAGTTATCTTGCCTTGCGCGGCAAATGCGCTGGCTGCGGCGCCAAAATCGGCGCTCGTTACCCGATGGTGGAAGTCGCCACCGGTCTCCTCTTCGGTTGGTGTGGGTGGAAATGGGGTATCACGCCCACCGCTTTTGTCTGGTGCGCCTTTTGCGCAGCGGTTGTCGCCCTGGCGTTCATCGATTGGGACACGACATTGCTGCCTGACGACATCACCCTGCCACTCCTATGGGGCGGTTTGATCGCCGCCGCACTGCAAGTCACCCAAGTGTCATTGGTGTCCGCCGTGTGGGGCGCAGTGGCCGGTTATCTCTCACTCTGGTTGGTTTATTGGGCCTTCAAGTTGGCAACCGGCAAAGAAGGCATGGGTTTCGGCGACTTCAAGCTTTTCGCCGCATTGGGCGCCTGGTTTGGCTGGATGGCGCTGGTTCCCATTATTTTGATGGCGTCGGTGATCGGCGCGCTGGTGGGCATCGCCCTGAAGCTCGGTCCCGGTTTGCGCGAAGGCGGCTACGTGCCGTTTGGCCCATTTCTCGCGGGGGCTGGTTTAACCGCATTGGTGTTTGGCCCACAGGCCATTCTGCGAGCGGTAGGCCTTTAGTCCATTCCTCACTGAGGAGCTTCAACCCATGCCACAAGCGCTGAGACTCGGTCTGACAGGCGGAATCGGCAGCGGCAAGAGCACCGTGGCCTTGATGCTGGTCAATCACGGGGCCGATTTGATTGACGCTGACGCGGTTTCCCGCGACACCACAGCCGTTGGCGGCACTGCGATCATTGCCCTTGCACAGGAATTTGGCGACGCCTTTATCACCCCGGATGGCGCGCTCGACCGTGACCACATGCGCGATCTGGTGTATACCGACCCCGCTGCAAAGAAACGCCTTGAGGCGATCGTGCATCCGTTGGTCGGCCAGGAGATCGCGCGACAAACCGAGGCCTTCGTTCGTGCAGGAAGCACCTGCATTGTTTTTGACATTCCCCTCTTGGTTGAGTCCACGCGTTGGCGGCAGAATCTGGATCAGGTGCTGGTGGTGGATTGCCGCACAGAGACGCAAATTCAGCGTGTCATGGCACGAAGCGCCTTAGCCCGTGATTCCGTGGAGAAAATCATCGCCTCCCAGGCATCGCGCGAGCAGCGCTTGCGCGCAGCCGACCTGGTGATCTTCAATGACCAAGTCACCCTCGGACAGCTCGAAGACGACGTGGCGCAAGTGGCCCTGCGGCTGGGGCTATCATCACGCCCACACCCGAAACGATCGGCTTGAATTCGCACCCGGGCTGAGTCCACAGGAAACACGCGTGATCCTTTACGAATACCCCTTCAACGAACGCATCCGCACCTACTTGCGCATAGAGCATTTGTGGCGCAGGCTCACGGAACTCACGGCCCGAGAATCCGCGCTTGACCACCATTTTGCGCTGGCAACCATCTTCGAGATCATGGACGTGGGCGCCCGCGCCGACTTGAAATCCGACGTGCTGAAAGACCTTGAAAAGCAAAAACAAGCCCTCAACGCCTTTCGAGGGAACCCAAATATTGCCGAAGACGTGCTGAATCAGGTGGTCGCGCAAATCGAAGAAAATTTCTCGAAACTCAACAGCCTCGTCGGCAAGGTTGGCCAGTCGCTCACTGAAAACGACTGGCTGATGAGCATCCGCAGCCGGGTTGGCATTCCGGGTGGCACGTGCGAATTTGACCTGCCTGCCTATTACGCCTGGCAGCAGGGCGACGCGCAGCGCCGACTTTCTGATATCGCCCAATGGATGTTGAAAATCGCGCCCTTGGCCGACTCGGTTCAAATGTTGCTGGGTTTGCTGCGGGATGCGGGTGCTGCGCAAAAAATGATGGCAGTGGCCGGGCAGTTCCAGCAAAATTTACCTCAGGGGCGCAGTTTTCAGCTGCTGCGGTTGGCGCTTGACCCCGCGCTGGGGCTGATCCCCGAAATCAGCGGCAACCGACTGATGGTGTCGATTCGCTTGATGCGCCAGGGCGAGGACGCCCGGTTGCATTTGGACAGCGCAGACACCGCCTTTGACTTGACGCTTTGCTCTTGACAGGCAGAACGGTGAACATGGAACAGCCATCCAAACTGCGGGGCAAAAGCCAGGGCCAAAAAATCGTGACTTGCCCGGCTTGTGGCGGTGACAGCGTCTACAGCCCGCAAAATTTGTACCGGCCGTTTTGCAACGAGCGGTGCAAACAAATCGACCTGGGCGCCTGGGCCAGTGAGAGTTTTCGGATGCCTACCGACGCACCACCAGATGATCAGCCCCATGGGGATGCGCGTTTGCAGTGACTGGCTTGACGAGGCCACGTGCCACTAAGGCCCGACAATGTTCACGCCAGGTTAAAATTCCGTTTAGTTGTAAATTTAAATGTATTTTTGTACATTTTATATCCATATATTACTTATAATATATAGCAGATTGTCAAGTAAAATCGTGACTTAGCTGTAAATTTCTCTAGTAAAAATGCTATAAAATAAATAATTAGAAATTTTCAGCGCGCTCCATCTCCATCCACTTCAAAACAGGCACGGTTCCCGGCAACACCGGCGCCACCTCAACCGGCAATTGTTGCCACGAAAACTGTTGCCCCTCGTGCATGTGCAACTCGCCCGACCAGTCAAACACCTTGCAGAAGTTCAAGCGCACCAAGGCGTGCGGGTAGTCGACAACTTCAGTCTTCCAAGGCGTCGCGCGGCCAATCACAACACCAATCTCCTCCTGCAGCTCGCGTCGCAAGGCCAACTCCACCGTTTCACCGGTTTCCAGTTTGCCGCCCGGAAACTCCCAGTAACCTTCGTAGACCTTGCCTTTGGGGCGCGATGTCAGCAGAAAACTTCCGTCAGGTCGTATCAACACGCCCACGGCGACTTCTGTCAGCGGGCGATCCGCACCCCCTGCGCGCGGCAGTTCGCCATCTGCGACCAAAGTGTGCCTCATGCGGGTTCGAGCGACTCAGTGAATCAGGGCGAGGTGATCGGGCCGGAAGAATGTCCACCGACGTAGTGGCGTGCAAACTGCCAGGCCACGCGCCCGCTGCGTGAGCCGCGCTCCAGCGCCCACACCAGCGACTCGCCTCGCGCAGCAGCGATGTCCGCCGCATCCACGCCAAACGACGACAACCACTGGCCAACAATGACCAGGTATTCATCCTGCGTGAATGGGTAGAAACTCACCCACAAACCAAAACGCTCCGACAACGAAATTTTTTCTTCAATCACTTCGCCGGGATGTACCTCACCATCGTCGGTGTGCGTGTAAGTGAGGTTTTCTTTCATGTATTCGGGCAACAAATGGCGGCGGTTGCTGGTGGCGTAAATCAGCACGTTGGCTGTGGTGGCCGCCACCGAGCCGTCCAATACGGACTTCAGCGCTTTGTAACCCGGCTCGCCGTCTTCAAAACTCAAATCGTCGCAGAAGACGATGAATTTTTCGGGCCGCTCAGCGACCACATCCACGATGTCAGGCAAGTCCACCAAATCCGCCTTGTCCACTTCAATGAGGCGCAAACCCCGCGGCGCATATTCGTTGAGGCAAGCTCGAATGAGCGAAGATTTGCCAGTGCCACGCGCCCCCGTCAGCAACACGTTGTTAGCAGGTTTGCCTTCAACAAATTGCAAGGTATTGCGCTGGATTTTCTCCTTTTGCGGTTCAATCTCTTTCAAGTCATCCAAGGCCATCTTGCCAATGTGGCGCACTGGCTCCAGGTTGCCATGCCCAGTACTGCGTTTTCGATAACGCCAGGCGGCAGCGGCAGACCAGTCAGGCGCTGTCAAGGCTTGCGGCAAGACCGACTCAATGCGGCCCATAAGATGTTCGGCCCGCGTCAGCAGGCGCTCAAAGTGTTCGTTCATGAAAAGTGGAAACCCGCTTTATGACCTGTAGTCTGCGTTGATCTTGACGTACTCGTAGCTGAAATCGCAGGTCCATACGGTCTCTGACGCCGCCCCTCTGCCCAATGCCACACGCACTTGGATTTCGCTTTGTTTCATCACCCGTTGTCCATCTTCTTCCCGGTAAGCCGGGTTGCGCCCGCCTTTTGTCGCCACATGAACATCGTCCAAATACAGCTCGATGCCAGATTGATCGAGGTCGTCAATGCCGGCATAACCCACGGCAGCCAAGATGCGCCCCAGATTGGGGTCGCTGGCGAAAAATGCGGTTTTCACGAGAGGCGAATGGGCAATCGCATAGGCGACCTTGCGGCACTCCGCGCTGGTTTTTCCACCCTCGACCCGTATCGTGATGAATTTCGTCGCGCCCTCGCCGTCCCGCACGATGGCTTGCGCCAGTTTGCGCGCCACCTCCAGCATGGCCGCCTTCAAAGCTTGGCCATCGGGGCTTGCCAACGCATTGATGGGCGTGTGCCCAGCTTTGTTGGTGGCGATCACCACGAACGAGTCGTTGGTGGAAGTGTCACCATCCACGGTAACGCGGTTGAACGATCCTTCCGCCAATTCAAGCGCCAGCTCGTGCATGACTGCCTGGCTTACGCAAGCATCGGTGGCCATGAACCCCAGCATCGTGGCCATGTTGGGGCGAATCATGCCCGCGCCTTTGCTGATGCCGGTGACACTGACCTTTTTGCCGCCGATCATCACTTGAGCGCCAAAAGCTTTGGCGACGGTGTCGGTGGTCATGATGGCTTCTGAGGCGCGCAGCCACTGAGCGTTATGGTCGTCGCCATGGGCGTCGGCAATGGCCGCAGCCAAACCCGCTTCGATGCGATCCGCCGGCAGCGGCTCCATGATCACGCCCGTAGAGAAAGGCAGCACCTGGTTCTGCGCAATGTTCAATGCTTTGGCCAGCGCTGCGCAGGTAGAGCGGGCGCGCGCCATGCCGTCGCTGCCGGTGCCCGCATTGGCGTTGCCAGTGTTGATCAACATGGCCCGAATGTCGAGGTTCGCGCCGCCAGCTTGACCTTCAGCCAAGGCCAGATGCTCCCGGCAAATCTGCACGGGCGCCGCGCAAAAACGGTTCTGGGTGAACACACCTGAGACCGACGCGCCCGCATCAAGCAGCACCACGGTCAGGTCTTTGCGGTTGGCTTTGCGGATGCCCGCTTCGGCAACGCCGATTCGAACCCCCGCAATGGGAAACAAACCGCCTGCATCGGGCGCAGCAAGATTAACTGGCATGGGGATCTTTCTCCTTCTCCTGCTTTTGGCTAGCTCGGGTGGCCTGAATCGATGATTTCGCTTGTGTTTGGCTCATCCAGGCGGTCTCACAGCTTGTCAGGCAAGCCTTCCGTGACACTGCTTGTATTTTTTCCCGCTGCCGCAAGGGCAAGGTTCGTTGCGGCCAACGCGCGGAACTTCTTCTCCAAAAGGAAGCGGCTTTTTCCCCAACGTGGTTTCGTCAACCACTGCAACAACGTCACCGGTTTCGGTCGGCGCGGTGTAAGTCACATTGGCGATGTTTTCACCGCGTTTTTCCATGTCTTCAGCGGCTTGATCGAGTTGCTCGCTCGACTGGATCTTCACGGTCATCAATATTTTGGTGACCTCATTTTTCACAGAATCGAGCAACTGGCCAAACAATTCAAACGCTTCGCGTTTGTATTCCTGCTTTGGCTGTTTTTGGGCGTACCCGCGCAGGTGGATGCCCTGGCGCAGGTAGTCCAGTGAACTCAGGTGCTCGCGCCAGTGCGTATCAATGCTTTGCAGGAGGACCATGCGCTCAAATTGCACAAAATTCTCGGCACCAATCTGCTCGACTTTGGCGTCAAACGCAGTGTTGGCGGCTGTGCAGACGTTTTCCAGAATTTCTTCGTCAGTGATCGCAGAAGCCGCTTGCACCTGCGCTTTGAGGGCCAGGCTGATTTGCCAGTCGTCGGTCAACGACTGCTCGAGCTTGTCAATTTCCCATTGCTCTTCGACCGACTCGACCGGCACGTATTGGCGCACCAAGTCGGTAAAACACCCTTCACGCAGTGACTTGATCTGGGCCGAAAGATCTGTCGCGTCCAGAATGCCATTGCGCTGCTGGTAGATCACCTTGCGCTGGTCATTGGCCACGTCGTCGTATTCAAGCAACTGCTTGCGGATGTCGAAGTTGCGCGCCTCCACCTTGCGCTGCGCGCTTTCAATGGAGCGCGTGACCATGCCGGCTTCAATGGCTTCGCCGTCGGGCATCTTGAGGCGATCCATGATGGCACGCACGCGATCGCCCGCGAAGATGCGCATCAGCGAATCGTCCAGGCTCAAATAGAAGCGCGAGGAACCCGGGTCGCCTTGGCGGGCCGATCGGCCACGCAATTGGTTGTCGATTCGGCGCGACTCATGCCGCTCGGTGGCGACGATGCGCAGCCCTCCCAACGATTTCACCAACTCGTGGTCTTTTGTCCACTGAGTTCGAATGGCTTCGACCTGCGCCTGTTTGACGGCAGGCTCCAGCGCTTCATCAGCCTCAATCGCGTTGATCGCTTTTTCCATGTTGCCGCCCAGCACGATGTCGGTGCCTCGGCCCGCCATATTGGTGGCGATCGTGATTTGCTTCGTGCGCCCGGCTTCCGCAACGATGTCGGCCTCACGGGCATGCTGTTTGGCGTTGAGCACCTGGTGGGGCAGCTTTTCCTTTTCCAGCAACTGCGCGATGATTTCGGAATTTTCGATTGAGGTCGTCCCCACCAGCACAGGTTGGCCGCGCTCGTGGCACTCGCGGATGTCTTTGATCGCCGCTTCGTATTTTTCACGGGTGGTCTTGTAGACGCGGTCCAGTTGATCTTCACGCTTATTAGGCCGGTTGTGCGGCATCACCACGGTCTCAAGACCGTAGATTTCCTGGAACTCGTAGGCTTCGGTGTCGGCCGTGCCCGTCATGCCCGCCAGCTTGCCGTAGAGCCGGAAGTAGTTCTGAAAGGTGATGGAGGCCAGCGTCTGGTTTTCCGGCTGGATTTGCACGCCCTCTTTAGCTTCAACCGCCTGGTGCAGGCCGTCACTCCAGCGGCGGCCCGTCATCAAGCGCCCAGTGAATTCGTCAACGATCACAATTTCACCGTTTTGAACGACGTAACTCTGGTCTCGGTGGTAAAGATGGTTGGCCCGCAACGCCGCGTTCAAATGGTGCATCAGCGTGATGTTGGCCGGGTCGTACAACGTGGCGCCCTCTGGGATCAAACCCAGCCCTGCCAACAGCTGTTCTGCCGTCTCATGACCTTGCTCGGTCAGGAACACTTGATGGCTTTTTTCGTCTACGGTGAAATCACCCGGCTTGGTGACGCCCTCGCCTGTACGCGGATCCGCCTCACCTTCTTGACGGGTGAGTTGGGGCACCATTTTATTGATGGCCAAATAAAGGCTGGTGTGGTCTTCGGCCTGACCGCTGATGATCAGCGGCGTGCGTGCCTCATCGATCAGGATCGAGTCCACCTCGTCGACAATCGCGTAATTCAGGCCACGCTGAACGCGATCCGCAACCTCATAGACCATGTTGTCGCGCAGGTAGTCAAAACCAAACTCGTTATTGGTGCCGTATGTGATGTCAGCGCGGTAAGCGGCTTGTTTCTCTTCGCGCGGCATTTGCGGCAAATTGATGCCAACGCTCATCCCCAGGAAGTTGTACAGGCGGCCCATCCACTGGGCGTCGCGGTTGGCAAGGTAGTCGTTCACGGTGACGACGTGAACGCCTTTGCCCGTTAACGCGTTCAGGTAAACCGGCAGCGTGGCAGTAAGAGTTTTACCCTCACCGGTGCCCATCTCAGATATTTTTCCGTTGTGCAGTGACATGCCACCGAGCAATTGCACATCGAAATGGCGCATCTTCATGACGCGTTTTGAGGCTTCGCGGACTACTGCGAACGCTTCCGGCAAGAGGGCGTCCAAGGTTTCGCCCTTGGCCACGCGTTCGCGGAATTCAACAGTTTTGGCTTTTAACGCGTCGTCCGTCAACGCTTCGAGCCCGCTCTCCATCGCGTTGATGCGCATAACCACAGTGCGGTACTGTTTGAGCAAGCGGTCATTGCGACTGCCAAAAATTTTTGTCAGGAAGTTGGTAGCCATGAACGTGCGCTTGACGACAGCCCAGATGGGCGGGCGGCTCTGCGCGATTCCCTAGTTAATCAAGATGAAATGGGGTCTGCCGCGCGATACACAAGATTTCAAGCAAGTCTTTCAAAGTGCCCAAGCCACTCAGGAGAATCGCACTCAAAAATCCGACCGAACCCATCACTCGCAATCAGCTGATTTACGCGCCAATTTGCGAGTCAATTCAGTCAGCGCACAGCGCTGGCAAACCAAACCCTTGAGTTTACCTTGTGGGCGGCTCGGTTTTATTTGGCCTGCGCCAGACTGGTGCGCCTGGACGGGCTGGCCTTTGCCACTTGGCGTGCGCTGGATTCACCCGCTGTCAGGAATTTTTGCGGATCTTGCGGTACCCCTTGAACCAGAACCTCAAAGTGCAGATGCGAGCCGGTTGAGCGACCCGTGCTTCCGACCTCAGCGATTTTCTGACCACGCTTGATCAGGTCGCCCTTTCTCACGAACACCTGGGAGGCGTGGGCATACCGGGTAATGAGGTCCTTACCGTGGTCGACCTCAATCACGTTGCCATAACCGGCGTGAAATTCCTGGGTCACGACGACGCCACCCGCCGCCGCATAAATCGGCGTTCCCGTTTCGGCCTGGAAATCCAGACCAGTGTGCAGGGCTGAACCGCCGGTAAAAGGGTCAACCCGCCAGCCGAAATGCGAGCCCAGGTTGGCGCCCGGCACCGGCTGCTGGGTGGGCACCATCATGTCCCGAATTTTTTGGTCAAACAACCGGGACTCCATCACGGTCATCAAGTCAGTTCGCTGATCTGCCACCAAGTTGAGCGCGGCCAAGGTGGCCTGGAGCTCCTCCATGGTCAAGTTGGGCCCCGCCACCAGCACACCGCCGCGGCCTGGCACCGCCTTGATGTCGGCCGGGTTGAGACCCGCCAGCCCAGAGACGCGCTCCCCAAGCGACTCGAGTTGCGTCAATTTGGCCTGCATCTCGCCGACTTTTTTGGCCATCACGTTGAGATTTTCCCGCATGAAACGGTCGCGTTGCTCAAATTCGTCTTTCACCAACAGGCGCACGAAACTTCCAATCACCGGCCAACCTTCGCGCGCGCCTTTGAGAAAAACCCAGTGGTACAAACCAGCCGCGACCACTGCCATCAACAGCGACAAAACAAACAAAGCGAACAACAAGCGCCGCCCGGAAAGGTGAACTGCGCGGCTCTTAGCCAACCAAGCGTCCGTGATAATCAATTGCATCTGGAATTCCCGCACAAGATTAAAAAACCTGAATACCCTCGACTTGAGCCGCAATAAGCTTGAGTCTCAAACCAGCTGCAAATGACCCAATCGCCACGCAGTTACACCGTTCTGCAAGCAGCGCAGGAAACACCGACTTTGGCCCGCCTGACCGAACTGACGCGCGAATCAAGCGCCCGCCTCAAGTCAATAGAGCCTCTGGTACCCACCACTCTCAGGAACTCATTGACAGCCGGCCCCATTGATAAAGAGGTTTGGTGCCTGATTGTTGACAATAACGCAACAGCGGCAAAAATCCGCCAACTGCTGCCCGCGTTCATGGCGCATTTGAATAGCAAGGGGTGGAAGATTACCTCAATTCGCCTACGCATTCAAATGCAGCAAACCCGAAAGGCCAACCCTTGAGTCGCACTAAATCGTGACGATTTGCAAGCGAAGACGGCGCACCATAAAACATGCGGACAAGGCGAAACGGACTGATCAACGTGTTGATCAGTCCGCTCGACAAACTTGCGCAAAATGGCGGAGTGGACGGGACTCGAACCCGCGACCCCCGGCGTGACAGGCCGGTATTCTAACCAACTGAACTACCACTCCTGGCAGTCTGCCCCTTGTTACAGGGACAGCAAAAAAACGCCAAAAAATGGCGACCCCACGGGGATTCGAACCCCGGTACTTACCGTGAAAGGGTAATGTCCTAGGCCTCTAGACGATGGGGTCAAAACCTTGGAACCGACTGACGCAAAACGACTGACGAAAACCGACTGACGAAAAACGAAAACGCGAAAAACCAGATTCGAGCAAACTCTAATTCAAACAGAAGCTTGGTGGAGGTAAGCGGGATCGAACCGCTGACCTCTTGCATGCCATGCAAGCGCTCTCCCAGCTGAGCTATACCCCCCTTGCCTTCGGCGGCAATGCAAAGCAATGCCGTCAACTTCTGAGCCTCGAATTATAGCAAGAAAATCACGCCCCAAATCACGCCTTTAGTCGCATCAAAACCCGAGCGCGATCCATCAGAGCCAGAACCGCGTCCAGTGAGGGCGTTTGCGGCGTCCCCATCACGAGCACCCGCACCGGCATGGCCAGCTGAGGCATTTTCAGGCCGGACTGGGCCAGCACGTCCTTGATCGCCAGCGCGATGGAGGGTTTGTCCCAGAGGCAATCACGCAGCTTTTCGGACAACATGGCCAACGCAGGCCGCACTTCATCAGTGACGTGGGCCGCTCTGTCCTCGGGCTTCACCGTGACGTCGCTGTAAAACGCGCGCGCCCAGTGGGCCAGGGCAACGGTGGTGTCACAACGATCCTTGAACACGCCACAAATGGCTGGCAGCCGCTCGTCAGGCTGCAGACCCTGCCTGCGCAGCTGCGCCGCCACCAGTGGCGTCAGCGCCACGTCTGGCATCGCTTTCAGATGTTGCGCGTTGACCCAACGCAGCTTGGCTTCATCAAACTGCGCCGCGCTTTTGCCCAAGTGATCCAAATTGAACCAACTGACGAACTGCGCGCGGCTGAATATCTCGTCGTCACCATGGCTCCAGCCTAGTCGGGCCAAATAATTGACCATGGCCTCGGGCAGAAAACCCTCTTCCTCAAACTGCGTCACGGGTTTGGCACCATTGCGCTTTGACATCTTTTCGCCCTGCTCATTGAGCACAGTGGGCAGATGCGCATACACCGGCGGCTCTTTCCCGAGGGCTTGGAAGATGTTGATCTGGCGCGGCGTGTTGTTCACATGGTCGTCGCCACGAATCACGTGGGTGATCGCCATGTCAACGTCATCCACCACCACACAGAAGTTGTAGGTGGGTGTGCCGACTTCGCCCAAAGGCGCTTGCCGGGCGATGACCAAGTCGTCCAGCTCCTCATTGCTGATTTCAATGCGGCCTTTGACCTTGTCTTCCCAGGCCACCACGCCGCCTTGCGGGTTCTTGAAACGCAACACGGGCAACACGCCCGCAGGCACCGGCGGCAGGGTTTTGCCGGGCTCGGGGCGCCAGGTGCCATCGTATTTCGGCTTCTGCTTTGCCGCCATCTGGCGCTCGCGCAAGGCATCGAGTTCGGCCACGCTCATGTAGCACGGGTACACCTGGCCAGCGGCGATGAGCGACGCCAACACTTCTTTGTACCGTGCCATCCGTTGCATTTGGTAGAACGGACCTTCGTCATGGTGCAAGCCCAGCCAGGCCATGCTTTGCAGGATGACATCGACCGCCGCCTGGGTGGAGCGGTCTTCATCGGTGTCTTCAATGCGCAAAATGAAATCGCCGCCGGTGGAGCGGGCGAACGCCCACGGGTACAGGGCCGAGCGGATGTTGCCCAGGTGGATGAAGCCGGTGGGCGACGGCGCAAAACGGGTGCGGGTTTTCATGCTCTTCGATTCAGGCCGGGTTCGGCAAGGCCAGGCGCGAGGTGTCTTCTTCAGGCTCGCCGTCCTTCACCCGGTCTTCATTGAGCCGGGCAATGTCGCTGGCAAAAATATCGCCGGTGACGTAAACGCCGTCAAAACACGAGGCGTCAAACCCTGTGATCGACGGGCGCAGCTTGCCAATGGCCTTTTTCATGCCGTCCACGTCCTGGTAAATCAGCGCGTCACATCCAATAATTTTCTGGATTTCCTCAACGCTGCGGTTGTGCGCCACCAATTCTTCGGCCGTTGGCATGTCGATGCCATACACATTGGGGTAACGCACCGGCGGCGCGGCGCTGGCGAGGTACACCTTGCGGGCGCCGGCGTCACGCGCCATTTGCACGATCTCCTGGCTGGTGGTGCCGCGCACGATGGAGTCGTCTACCAGCAGCACATTGCGCCCTTTGAATTCGCTGACGATGGCATTGAGTTTTTGCCGCACTGATTTTTTGCGCACCGCCTGCCCCGGCATGATGAAAGTGCGGCCGACGTAGCGGTTTTTTACAAAACCTTCGCGGTACGGCAATCCCAGCAGTTGCGCCAACTGCGCGGCGCTAGGGCGGCTCGATTCCGGGATCGGGATCACCACGTCAATCTCGTTGGGCGGCACGGTTGAGATAACCCGTTTGGCCAGCGCTTCGCCTAAGTTAAGGCGCGCCTGGTAGACGGAGATGCCATCCATCACCGAGTCTGGCCGCGCGAGGTAGACAAACTCGAAAATGCAGGGGTTCAACTGCGGCGCATCAGCGCATTGCTGCGCATGCACCTGGCCCTCCAAATCAATGAAGATGGCTTCGCCGGGCTCAACATTGCGGTCAAACACATGCGCCGTGCCTTCAAGCGCCACCGATTCGCTGGCCAGCACCACCGTGCCGGGGCTTTTGCCCATGCACAACGGGCGAATGCCAAACGGGTCGCGAAACGCCAACTCGCCGTGCCCGGCGATCAACGCCACCACTGCGTAAGAGCCGCGCAAGCGCTTGTGCACATTGCGCACCGCCGTGAAGATGTCGGCCGGCTGCAGCGGCAGGCCGCGTGTGGTTTTCTCGATTTCATGGGCCAGCACGTTCAGGAGCACCTCCGAATCACTTTCGGTGTTGATGTGCCGGTGGTCGGTGATGAACAGCTCTTGTTTGAGCGCTTTGGCGTTGGTCAAATTGCCGTTGTGCACGAGCACGATGCCAAACGGCGCGTTCACGTAAAAAGGCTGCGCCTCTTCTTCACTGAACGCGTTGCCCGCCGTCGGGTAACGCACCTGGCCCAGGCCGCAGTTGCCCGGCAACGAACGCATGTTGCGGGTGCGGAACACGTCACGCACCATGCCTTTGGCCTTGTGCATGAAGAACTTGCGCTCCTGCTGCGTGACGATGCCCGCCGCATCTTGCCCGCGGTGCTGCAACAGCAGCAGGGCGTCATAGATGAGCTGATTGACTGGGGCATTGCTGACAACACCAACGATTCCACACATGAGCCGATTTCCAATACTTGTAAACGTTCAGGGCAGCAACTTGCCAAATCCTGCCGGCAATACCGGCTTGAGCCCTTTGAGCAAGCCGGTCAAGGCGCTCGCGCCCTTGGACTCTTGCCACCACAGCGCCGATTTCAGCGGCGTCATCGCCACCACCACGGCGATGGCCAGCAAGATCACCAGCCCGCGCACCACCCCAAAAACAGCGCCCAAGACGCGGTCAAAGGGCGCCAGCCCAACCACGGTCACCAGTTTTTTGACCAGCAGCGCGAGCAGTCCGCCGACGAACAGGGCGACAACAAAGGTCAGCACAAAACCCGCTGCGTAGCGCAAACCTTCACCGGCGCCAGCCATGGGCAGCAGCTTCGCAACGTCTGCGCCAAACCACTGTGCCAAAACGAATGCAGCGACCCAGGCTGCCAGGGAAATCAGCTCGTACAGGATGCCGCGCCACAGGCCAATCAACAGCGAGACCAGCAACAAGGCCAAAAACGCCCAATCCAGCGGCGCGACATGCATAGCCGTTTCAGTCATCGTTCAGGCCACTTCACAGCGACAAGATCGCTGCCGGCAAATCAAGCGATTTGACCTTCTGCGCCACGCGGTCGGCTTCGGCTTTGTCTGAGAACGGCCCCAGCCGCACTCGGGTGCGCGGGCCATCCTTGGTTTCAACCACTTGCGCGTAAGTTTTCAATCCCGCTGATTCCAGCTTGGACCGCGCTTCCTTGACGCGAGCGGCGTCAGAATAGGCGCCGACTTGCACCACAAAGCGGCCCAAACCTCCGGCGGCTGGTGGCGCAGGCGCGGGCGCCGCACCTGCCTTTTCGGAAGCCACGTCAGGCGTTTTGCCTTCGAGCAAGGCGACAGCGCGCGCGGCTTCATTCTCGTTTATTTTTGATTTTTCTACAGAAACGGACGATTTATTGTCTATTTTTTCTTCTTTTTTAGGAGCAGATTGTGAAATTTTTTCGTGACTTGAGTCCGGTTTTTCTTTTACAGGATCTTGTACAGAAAGTTTTTTTCCGACAACTGCGGGTGTTGCCAACGCATTGGACGGCGGCGGCACAGCGACAGTGGCTGGTTTTTGCGCCGCAGCAGGCGCTGGCTCGATCAGCGCAGGTGCAGGTGCGGCGGGCACGGCCAACGGCTTGACTTTGGATTTGTCCGGAATGTCAATCGCAATGTCGACGGGAATCGGCCGGGGCTGGCTGTCAAACAACAGCGGAAAGCCGATCACGCCGGCCAACACCAGCACCGCCGTGCCAATCAGGCGAAACGTGGCGCGTTTGCGCAGCGCCTGGACACTTTCGCTCTGGGGCGCTGGCCCAGGGTGGTCGTCACCTGATTTGCGGAATTTGAAAAATGCCATGGGTCAAAAACAGGGGAAATCTCAAAACGTCACGGGTTGGCAGCACTCGGCGGCGGGAGGATCGATTCGAAGGTTTTGGCTTCGACGTGTTTCGCGTCAAGGTGTTTTGCGTCCAATCGAGGCAGGCCGTTTTGCAACACACCGCCCACTGTGTAAAACGATCCGAAGACAACGATTCTATCAGCGGGGTCTGCCGAAGCGACTGCTGCTTCAAGGGCCGACGCTGGGTTGTTGAAGCATGAGATCTCGGCCTTTCCGATGGCCTTGTCGATGGCCTTGTCGGAGGCGCGCGACGCGTCGATCACAGCACGCAAATGGGTTTCGAGCTGCAGGGCCGTTGCCGCCCGCGTGGTTGGCAAATCAGTCAGGTACCAGCGGTCGACCAAGGGGCTGATTCGCTGCAGTAGTGTGGCCAAATCTTTGTCGGCCATCGCGCCGAACACCGCGTGGGTCGTCGGGTAGTACCCCATGGCATCCAGATTCGCGGCCAGCGCCGCCACGGCATGAGGGTTGTGGGCGACATCCAGCACCAATGTGGGCTGGCCAGGCACGATCTGAAAGCGGCCCGGCAGTTCCACGAAAGCCAAGCCGTTGCGCACTGCCTGCGCGGTCACCGGCAGGCGCTCACGCAAGCAGGTCAGCGCCGCCAGCACACCTGCCGCGTTGATCAGCTGGTTCGCGCCGCGCAAGGCGGGGTAGGCCAGGCCGCTGTAACGTCTCCCGCCGCGCTCTTGACGGGTAGACCAGCCCCATTGCTGCTTGTCGCCCCTGGTTTCGAAATCGCGCCCCGCCTGCCACAGGTCTGCGCCAATCGCGGCGGCGTGGGCGGCAATGCTGTCGGGCGGCATCGGGTCGCTCACCACCACGGGCCGGCCGGCGCGCATGATGCCGGCTTTCTCGAAGCCGATGGCCTCGCGCGTCTTGCCCAAAAGCTCGGTGTGATCCAAGTCGATGCTGGTGATGATGGCGCAGTCGGCATCAAAAATATTCACGGCATCCAGCCGCCCGCCCAAGCCCACTTCGAGAATCGCCACTTCCAGGTTCGAGGTGGCCATCACATGCAGGATGGCCAGTGTTGTGAACTCGAAGTAGGTGAGCGATATTTCAATGCCATTCAGGGCCCTGGCTCTCTCAACATGTGCGCAAGCAGCTACCAATTCAGTAGCCACGACAGGCTCGCCCGAGAGCCGCAACCGTTCTTCAAAACGCACCAAATGCGGCGAGGTGTAAACACCCGTCTTGTAACCCGCTTGCTGAAGGATCGACTCCAACATGGCACAGGTCGAGCCTTTGCCGTTGGTGCCGGCCACGGTGATCACCGGGCAATCAAGGCGCAACCCCATGCGGTCGGCCACGGTCTTGACACGATCCAACCCCAAGTCAATCTCCTTGGGATGCAGCCGCTCGCAATAACGCAACCAATCTTCCAGCGAAGCCAGGGAACCTGTTGCGCTCATCGAGTCCAGGGAGTTCATAAAATCCGGGTGATCATCATTCTCGAGGATTGTCGCGGCAATCCGGAGCATTACCTGTGAAAGGCCTATGAAAACACCCGCCCTGCCAATTGTTTACGGCATCCCAAATTGCGACACCGTCAAGAAGGCCCGCGCCTGGTTGGCCGAGAACGCGGTGGACTACAAGTTTCACGATTTCAAGAAGCAGGGCTTGCCGCTGGACCAAGTCGATTTCTGGCTGGCGGCGGTGGGCATCGACAAACTGCTCAATCGCCGGGGGCCGACCTGGCGCAATCTCGGTGAAGCGGTTCAGGCTTCAGTGTGTGACGCCGCCAGCGCCCGGGCCGCCATGCAGCTCAATGCAAGTGTGATCAAACGACCTGTGGTGCAATGGCCATCAGGGGAAACCACTGTCGGTTTTGATGCCGCCGTCTGGCAACAACTTCTGCGCTGAGCCTCTTAGTCACACAACTCCCGCGAAAGACTTTCTGATGAAATGGTTTTCGACCTCATTCAGCCGCATTGCCGCGTTTCACAGCAGCAGGCTGGAACAGCATTACGGGCGCGACCACCTGCGCCATTTCCAGGTCAAGGTGATGGCCATCATCACCTCGACCTTCAGTCTCTTCCTGATCATCACGCCCGTCACTTTTATGATGCTTGATGCGAGCCTGATGGCGGTCGAAACCAATAAGGTGTTCGTCCCAATCATGTTGGCATTGGCCGCCGCATTTGCCATGAGTTATGTGACGTTGCTCAGAGGCCACGAAACCGTGGCAAGGTGCGTGGTGGCCGTAGCGGTGGCTGGCGGCGTTTTTTTGACGGTGGCATTGACGGGCGGCTTCCCGGCATCTCCGGCGGCGCCTACGCTGCTGCTGCCCGCCATCATTTTTTACTGCCTGTATGGCGCGCGCGCCGGCATGGCGATGGCTGCGCTTACGCCTGTTGCGGCATTTGCGTTGTACTTGGCAGACAAGGCGTTTCACATTCGCATTCCCAACTTCACGTCGCTCGCGAATCCAGACCTGAACCTCACCTTGGTTATTCTGGCTTGCCACCTTGTCGCGGTGCTGGTGATTGCGAGTTACGAGCGCAACAACCGCCTGCTCGGCCAGCTGTTGGACGCGGAACGCTCCTGGCATGCGGACCTTGCCAACCGCGACGCGCTCACCGGCTTGGGCAACGCCCGGTTTTTTGATCTGGAACTCAAGCGCCTGCTGGCCCTGCCGCGCACGGACGAGGACGGGCTGGCCGTCATCTACTGCGATCTCGACAATTTCAAACCCATCAACGACAGCCACGGCCATGCGATGGGGGACCAGGTGTTGATCACCATCGGCAAACGCCTGCAAGCGCTGACCAAACATGGCGTGGACATCGCCGCCCGCATCGGCGGTGATGAATTCGCGGTCATTCTCGTGAACTGCCCCAGCGCTGATGTTCCTGCGATCTGCAAGCGAATCCGGGAGGCGGTGTCAGCCCCTGTCATGCTCAACGGCCTGACTTTTCGGGTCGGCATCAGCGTCGGCCACGCGTTCGCGTCGGCAGGCGCTTACGAGGCCAGCGACTTGATCAAACATGCGGATTTGGCCATGTACCACGACAAGCAACGCAAAAGCCAGCGCTCAGGATTCGTGGCCCTGGCCACCCCTTAAAATTGCACCATGACTACCCACACCATCGACGGCGTCTCCACGCAATTGGGCAACGTCGCCGTTGCGACCCAGGCCAACGTTTATTTCGACGGCAAATGCATCTCTCACGGCATCACTTTCGCTGACGGCACGAAAAAATCCGTTGGCGTCATCTTGCCGGCCAGCTTGACCTTCAACACTGGCGCGCCCGAAATCATGGAGTGCGTCGCTGGCAGTTGTGACTACAAACTGGCTGGTTCAGAGGCTTGGCTGAAGTCTTCGCCGGGTGAAAAATTCAGCATTCCCGGCAACTCCAAATTCGACATTCGTGTCGCCGAGGCCTACCACTACATCTGCCATTTCGGTTGATTGCAAGAAGAACAAAAACACCATGTCCACCATCCTGCAACACCTGCCTAAAGGGCAAAAAGTCGGCATCGCGTTTTCTGGCGGGCTCGACACCAGCGCCGCCCTGCACTGGATGAAGCTCAAAGGCGCGATTCCCTACGCCTACACCGCCAATTTGGGCCAACCCGACGAACCCGATTACGACGATATCCCAAAGAAGGCCATGGAATATGGCGCTGAAAAGGCGCGCCTGGTCGATTGCCGCAACCAACTCGCCGCCGAAGGCATTGCCGCCTTGCAAGCCGGCGCATTCCACATCAGCACCGCAGGTGTCACCTACTTCAACACCACACCCTTGGGCCGCGCCGTCACCGGCACCATGCTGGTGGCAGCGATGAAGGAAGACGATGTGAACATTTGGGGCGACGGCAGCACCTTCAAGGGCAATGACATCGAGCGTTTTTACCGCTACGGTTTGCTCACGAACCCAAGCCTGAAGATCTACAAACCCTGGCTTGACCAGCTCTTCATAGACGAACTTGGCGGCCGTGCAGAGATGTCGGCCTTCATGACGCAAGCCGGGTTTGGCTACAAGATGAGCGCCGAGAAAGCCTACAGCACTGACAGCAACATGCTAGGCGCCACTCACGAGGCCAAAGACCTCGAATACCTCAACTCCGGCATCAAGATCGTCAACCCCATCATGGGTGTGCCCTTTTGGCGTGACGACTGCGTGGTGAAAGCCGAAGAAGTGCGTGTGCGTTTTGAAGAAGGCCAGCCGGTGGCGCTGAACGGCAAAACCTTCGGCAATACTGTCGAGTTGATTTTGGAAGCCAATCGCGTCGGTGGCCGCCATGGCCTGGGCATGAGCGACCAGATCGAAAACCGCATCATCGAAGCGAAAAGCCGCGGCATCTACGAAGCGCCTGGGCTTGCTTTGCTTTTTATAGCGTATGAACGCCTGGTGACAGGCATCCACAACGAAGACACCATCGAACAGTACCGCGACAACGGGCGCAAACTCGGTCGCCTTTTGTACCAAGGCCGCTGGTTCGATTCACAAGCGATCATGCTGAGGGAGACCGCTCAACGCTGGGTGGCGCGCGCCATCACGGGCGAGGTGACGCTGGAACTGCGCCGGGGTAATGACTATTCGTTGCTCAATACCGAATCAGCCAACCTCACCTACAAGCCCGAACGCCTGTCGATGGAAAAGGTGGAAGACGCCCCGTTTACCCCATTGGACCGCATCGGCCAGCTCACCATGCGCAACTTGGACATTGTGGACACCCGTGAAAAACTCGGCATTTACGCCAAAGCCGGGCTGTTGTCGCTCGGCAAAGACGGGGAAATGTTCAAACTGACGGGGGAGTAGGGCCCCCAGGCCATTGAGTTTGGCTTGGACCTTGGCCTGAACCGCCTCTGCTCCGATTAGAGCGGGTGGCCAAGCCAGAATTTTGGTGGTGATAGGTGGACTTGAACCACCGACATCAGCATTATGAATGCTGCGCTCTAACCAACTGAGCTATATCACCGAAGCGCAAGAGTATAACAAAAGAGCTGCGGCCCGGCAGGTGCGGGCCGTCGCGAAATCCATCAGCGGTGTTTAAAAACCGCCTTGCGCTTGTTCACAAACGCATCCATGCCTTCCTTTTGGTCTTCGGTGGCGAACAACGCGTGGAAAATCCGCCGCTCGAACATCACGCCATCAGACAAGCCTGACTCAAAAGCGCGGTTCACCGACTCCTTGGCGGCCATGGTGGCGAGCTGCGAATAATCGCAAATCATCAGCGCCGCGCCCAAGGCTTCTTCCATCAGTTTCTCCAGCGGCACAACCCGGCTGACCAACCCGGCACGCTCCGCCTCGTCGGCATTCATCATGCGCCCGGTCAGCGCCAAATCCATCGCCTTGGCTTTGCCCACGGCGCGCGGCAGCCGCTGGGTGCCGCCCGCGCCTGGGATGATGCCGAGTTTGATTTCAGGCTGGCCGAATTTCGCGTTGTCCGCCGCAATGATGAAGTCGCACATCATCGCCAACTCGCAGCCGCCGCCCAGCGCAAAACCGCTCACCGCCGCGATCACTGGTTTCCTGATGCTGCGGATGTGCTCCCAGTCTTTGGTGATGTAGTCCGCGCTATACACATCGGCAAAACCCCAGCTCGCCATGGCGCCGATGTCGGCCCCGGCGGCAAAGGCCTTTTCGCTGCCGGTGAGGATCATGCAGCCGATGGCGGCGTCAGCGTCAAAGGCCTTGAGCGCCTGGCCCAGCTCGACCATCAGCCCGGCGTTCAGGGCGTTGAGTTGTTTCGGGCGGTTCAGCATAATGACGCCGACTTTGCCGGCCTCCACGCGCACGTTGATGAATTCACAGCTACTTTCGCTCATTGGATTCTCCTGATGGGGTGTCGCCTGGGACGTTGCCTTGGATGCTGCGTTGAAGGTTGCCTTTGCTATCGACAAACAACACCCTTCTTGATGGTAAATTGTCACACCTTTTGAAAGAGAACCCCATGAGCGAATCCACCATTTTGTACAACGAACAAGGCGGCGTGGCCGTAGTCACCCTGAACCGCCCGCAAGCCCTGAACAGTTTCACGCCCGAGATGCACCAGGACCTGTGGCAGGCGCTGGACAAAGCCGAAGCCAACCCGGCCATCCGCGCGCTGGTGCTCACTGGCGCGGGGCGTGGTTTTTGCGCGGGGGCGGACTTGGCGGCGTTTGACTTCACGCCCGGCCCGGGTTTGGTGGAACGCGCCGACCCAGGGCCGACCATCGAGAAAAACTTCAACGTGACGGCAAGGCGCTTTCAGAGCCTGCGCATGCCCACAGTTTGCGCCGTCAACGGTGTGGCCGCTGGCGCGGGCGTGTCGTTCGCGTTGGGCTGTGACGTTGTTTTTGCGACGCCAACGGCAAGTTTCATCCAGGCCTTCAGCAAGATCGGATTGATCCCGGACGCCGGCGGCACCTGGCTTTTGACAGAACGACTCGGCCTGGCCCGCGCCACTGCACTGGCCATGACCGGCGACAAACTCGGCGCGCAACAAGCGAAGGACTGGGGCATGATCTGGGAGGTGGTTCCAGGCGACCCGCAAACCTGCGTCGCCACAGCCACCGCGTTTGCGCAGCGCCTTGCGGCCATGCCGACCAAAGCGCTGGTCGCCACCCGCCACACCCTGCGCGCCAGCGGCGCCAACACCTTCAGCCAGCAGCTCGATCTGGAACGCGACACCCAATCGGCGATGGGCAAAACGCAGGATTATTTTGAGGGCGTGACGGCCTTTTTGGAAAAACGCCCGGCGGTGTTCAAAGGGGAATGAGCTTGCCCGAGTCCCTGCCAGCCAAGCCGCAAGCCGACGACCTGGCGCGGCGCGTGGCCGAGGCGATGTTCCACACCGACATCTCGGCCCGAGTCACCATGGGCATCACCATCGCCCAGGTGCGTGAGGGCCACGCTGTGTGCCAGATGCCGGTGCGCGAATTGCATTTGAATGGGCACCGCGTTTGCCACGGCGGCTTCATCTTCACACTGGCAGACACCACCTTTGCCTACGCCTGCAACAGCCGCAACAAAAGCACTTTGGCGGCCAACTGCGTGATCGAATTCCTCAAACCTGGCCGGTTGGGCGACGTGTTGAGTTGTGAAGCCACCGAGCAAATGCTGCAAGGCCGACACGGCATCTACGACGCCAAAGTCACCAACCAGAAAGGCGAAGTCATTGCCATGTTCCGAGGCAAAAGCGCGCAGATTCCCGGCAGCATCCTTCCTGAAACACCATGACCTCAACCTCTGCTTTCGCACTTGAGCCGATTGAAAAAGCCAGCACCGACGAGTTGCGCGGGCTGCAACTCAAACGCCTCAAGTCAACGCTGCAACACGCGTACGCCAATTCGCCGGTGTACCGCGCGAAGTTTGACGCGGCGGGGGTGCATCCCGACGACTGCAAGCAACTCTCCGACCTGGCCAAGTTCCCCTTCACCTCCAAAAAAGACCTGCGCGACAGTTACCCCTACGGCATGTTCGCGGTGCCGCGCTCTGCGTGTTCGCGCATTCACGCCAGCAGCGGCACCACCGGCAAACCGACCGTGGTGGGTTACACCAAAAATGACATCGACACCTGGGCGCACGTGGTGGCGCGCAGCATCCGCGCGGCGGGCGCGCGGCCGGGAGACATGGTGCATGTGAGTTACGGCTATGGCCTGTTCACAGGCGGCTTGGGGGCCCATTACGGCGCTGAGAAACTCGGGCTCACCGTGGTGCCCTTTGGCGGCGGCCAGACCGAGCGGCAGGTGCAGCTCATCACCGACTTCAAGCCCGACATCATCATGGTCACGCCGAGCTACATGTTGGCCATTGCCGAAGAGTTCGAGCGCCAAGGCATGAACGCGGCAGATTCTTCGCTGCGCATCGGCATCTTCGGCGCCGAGCCGTGGACCAACGACATGCGCCGCAGCATTGAAGCGCGGGCGGGCTTGAGCGCGGTGGACATTTACGGCTTGAGCGAAGTCATCGGCCCGGGCGTGGCCAGTGAGTGTTTTGAAACCAAAGACGGCCCGACGATTTGGGAAGACCATTTTTACCCCGAGGTCATCAACCCTGAAACGGGCGAGCCTGTGGCCGACGGCGAAATGGGCGAACTGGTCTTCACCAGCCTGACCAAAGAAGCGCTGCCCATCATCCGTTACCGCACGCGCGACCTCACGCGCCTGCTGCCGGGCACAGCGCGCACGATGCGCCGCATGGAAAAAATCACCGGCCGCAGCGACGACATGATGATCGTGCGCGGCGTCAACGTGTTTCCCACACAGATCGAAGAGCTGATTCTGAAACGCGCCGAATTGGCGCCGCACTACCAGTGTGTGCTGCGCCGCTCCGGCGTGATGGACGAGTTGCAGGTGCTGGTGGAAACACAACCTGGCATTGATCCACAAAGCGCTGCGGCGCAAGCTGCATCCAAACAACTGCAACATGACATCAAGGCCTACATTGGCAGCAGCGCGGCCATTGAATTGCGCGCCTCAGGCGGCGTAGAACGCAGCGCCGGAAAAGCCCGTAGAGTTATAGATTTAAGAAATAAATAGATTACTTATTGTACTAAATAAGTACTTATTTTATAGCTAACTATTGTCATAATTAGAGACTTAAAGGCGATTTTTATTTCTAGATAATTTATGAAAAGTATTTATTAATAAATTTCGACCTATCGCGCACGCCATAAGCCCGCCACTCAGACGAAAGGGTCGGAGCCATCATGCAAACCTATACCGTCAAACTCTCCCGTGAAGGCCGTGTGCTCATTCCGGTTGATGTCCGCGCCCAACTGGGCCTGTCCGAGGGCAGCACGCTCAGCCTGCGGCTGCAAGACGGCGAAATCCGCCTGTTTGACCGCGCCCTGGCACTGCGCCGCGCCCAGCAAATTGCGGCCAAGTACAAAAAGCCGGATGAAAGCGTGGTGGGCGAACTGATCCAGGAGCGCCGCCAAGCAGCGTCAACTACGCCGAAGTCGTCAGCAAGCTGAGCAAACGTGGCATGCCGGATGCCGACATCATCACCATGATGGAAGGTGTGCCCCTGACGCTGGTGGCCTTCGACCAAGCCACCGCACACGCCTGCGGGCTGCTGTGCGCCAGCACCCGGCACCTGGGCCTGTCGCTAGGCGACCGTGCCTGCATCGCCCTGGCGCAGTCGCGCGAAGCCACGGTGGTCACAGCGGACCAACAGTGGGCCAAGGTGCTGGAACTGGAGCTGCGTCTGGTGCGCTGAC
>JANOYE010000194.1:0-1571 GCA_031428695.1 Rhodoferax sp.
GAGCAAAATGCCCACCGGCAGCAAAAACGCCAGCGCCACAAACACGGCGGCCGGCAGCGCCAGCGCGGCGCCGATGCGGCGGTTTTCGAACATTTATTTGGCGACGATTTTCGAGTTCCAGCCATCCACCCACGACTTGCGGTGCAGCAACTGTTGGGTGGGCGGGATCAGGT
Source organism: Rhodoferax sp. (assembly GCA_031428695.1). Taxonomy (GTDB): domain Bacteria; phylum Pseudomonadota; class Gammaproteobacteria; order Burkholderiales; family Burkholderiaceae_C; genus JANYCG01. The sequence continues at coordinate 174 of JANOYE010000194.1, forward strand.
TGAGGGCTTTGGCGGTGTCGGCGCCATAAGTCAGCACCTCGGCCACTTCTTTGGGCAGCTTCACGTCTTTGTTGACGGGGCTGTCCACCAGAGCCATGGCGATGCGGGTCTGGGCTTCGGCGGAGAGCCATTCGTCCATGAAGGCATAGGCCAGGTCTTTGTTTTTGCTGCCTTTGGTGACCACCAGCACGTTGATGCCGCCAGTGAGACCTTCTTTGGGTGTGGCCCAGGCGATGGGCAGGTTCAGCTTCTTGATGAGGGGCCAGTTGAAACGGCCGGCCACGGCGGCGTAGATTTCTTCTTGCTGGAACAGCTGCACCAATTGCGCCGAGCGCTCGTAAAACGTCACCACGCCGCCTTTGATGTCGGCCACTTTTTGGATGCCTGTCGCCAGGTTGGGCGTGGTGCCGCCGTAGGCTTTGTCGATCATCATCAAGGTGGTGGGGCCTTGCGTGGTGGTGATGTTGGGCAGCGCCAGGCGGCCTTTGAGCTCGGGCTTGGCGAGGTCTTTCCACGAGTCGATCTTCACCTTGTCGCTGCGGTAGACGATGCTGGTGGCGAAGTAGGTGTAACCCACGCCCATGTGGTTGCCGATGGGGTCTTTGGCAAAGTCGTGCAGCTTGTTGTAGTTTTTCAACTTGCTCACGTCGATGGGTTCGATCAGGTCTTTTTGCGCCGCCTCCAGCGCCGAAAAATCGGCCAGCACCGCCACGTCAACCTCCGGGTTGCCCTTGCGCGCCTCCATCTTGGCCAGGCGGTCGGCACTGTTGCCGACGTTCACCACAATTTTGCATTTGCATTTGGCCTCGAACGGCGCGTATAGCTCTTTGCGCAATTCGTTTTGGCCAACGCCAAAGGCCGAAAGCACGAGCGTGCGTTCTTGCGCCAGTGCGGGCGCGGGCAGCAAAGCAGCCAGCGGCCCGGCCAACAGCGCCAAGGTGGGTAAAACACCCGAGGTGAAAAGTTTGAAAACAGACATGCAAATCTCCAACGATGTGAACCAGCGGTTTTCACTATACAAGCACGGCAGCAAGCACGGAAGGCACCCGGAGCAGACCGTGTTTTAAAGTCGCAGTTACTATAAAAAACAGAGCAACTTACGCATGTTTTTCGTGACTTGGAGGGCTAAAACATCTAAAAATTTGGCGCCAGGCCTGTTCTTGGCGTTATTAGTACCCAATATGGGTACGATAGGACGGCTGACATCACAGCGCGACGCTGCCGTCCACACACGTCACGGAATGCCCGCCGACCCAAATGTCCGCACCCACCTGCGCCACATACACGCGCCCGGCGCGGCCCATGGCGGTGCCTTGCGCGGCCACGTAACGGGCGGGCGCGACCCCTGCGCTAATGAGCCATTGCGCCACGGCGGCATTCAAACTGCCGGTCACCGGG